>DASZWV010000454.1:0-4655 GCA_035546115.1 Phycisphaerales bacterium | reverse complement strand
ATGGTACCAAGAGGCAGGTCAACGAGAACTTACACCGCGTCGCGGCGACGGGCACGAGGCTCGACACGAAGCGCGAACGCAGTGAGCGAGGGCGGAAGCACGCTCGCGGCGGATACGAGCAGGGGCGCTCACTTCGTTCGCGGCTCGTTCGACGCTTCTTATCGCACGCCTCACCCGATGCGCTCGATCAGCCGGGCCTTCACCGTGGGCCACTCGTCCGGGAGGATGCTGAAGAAGACGGTGTCGCGGAACATGGGCGGGTCGTCTGGTGTCGGGCCGCTCGGGACGATGCGGTGATTGCGGAGGACGCCCTCGCGGACGGCCCCGAGCTTGGCGATGGCCCGCTGGCTGTGGAGATTGGTCGCGCTGGTGGTGAGCTGCACGCGGATGGCGGTGGGGGTCAGCCGCTCAAAGGCGTGGCGGAGCATGAGGAACTTGATCTCGGGGTTCACCTTCGTGCCCTGCCACGGGCGGCCGATCCAGGTGCGCCCGATCTCCAGGCCGCGGCTGGGGGGCTGGATGTCCATGTAGGTCGTGCGGCCGATGGCCTTGCCGGTGTCCTTGAGGATGATCGCAAACGGGACGACGTCGGTGAGCGTCTTGAGCGTCGCGACCTGCTTCTCGAAGCCGGCGATGGACCACTCGGGCGGGAACTGGGGCGTGTGGCGGAAGAGTTCGGGATCGGCGGCGGCGAGGAGGTCGGGGGCGTGGCGTGTCTCGAGGGGTTCGAGGCGGGTGAGGTGACCTTCGAGTGTGACGGGCTGGATCCAGTTCGCGTTCATGGTGTGAGATTCGAGCGTGCGCTAACAGCGAATGAGGCAGATGATGATCGCCATCCCGACCGCCCAGTACAATGCGAATACCCCGACCGTCGCCACCGTGCCGTGCCAAATAAGCAACGCCAACGTCATTCCGCGGCGCGAGCCCCACAAGATGCAGAGCGCCAGTAGCACCGCGAACGTGCATCCGAGCCACGCGAGGACGATATCCGACATGTGCACGCCGTACCGCGCGACCGCAATCGTCACCACGCTGATCACGGGACCGATCGGCAGCAGAAGGGCGTCGAAGACGAATGGTCGCCGGACCGGCCAGGACTTCGGAGCCTCGCCGAGGAACGTCGTCTTTCCGCACTCCGGGCACAGACGACCCGCGGCCGTCCACGGCGTGCCGTGGAGGTCGTAGCCGCAGTGACCGCAGCGCTCGGGGACGTCCATGGCCGAAGCCTACCTCGCGCAAGCGGGGCGCGTCGTGATGGACGGCCGTTCAAATCGCGCCTTCCACCGGGTCTGAATAGACTCCACCATGCCCGCAACGAGCACGAAATCGCCCAGCGAATCTGCCTCCTCCCGCACCGTCCGCGCCCCGCGCGGCCCCGCCGCGCTCCAGCGCACCTGCTCCACCTGGCAGGCCGAGGCCGCCATGCGGATGCTCATGAACAACCTCGACCCGGAGGTCGCCGAGAACCCGGCGGAGCTGGTGGTCTACGGCGGCAAGGGCAAGGCGGCGCGGAACTGGGCGTGCTTTGATGCGATCGTGGCGACGCTCAGGCGGCTCAGGCCGGATGAGACGCTGCTCGTGCAGTCGGGCAAGCCGGTGGGCGTGGTGAAGACGACGGAGGATGCTCCGCGGGTGCTCATCGCGAACTCGAACCTCGTGCCGCACTGGGCGACGCAGCAGGTGTTCGACGATCTGGCCGCCAGGGGCCTGATGATGTTCGGGCAGATGACGGCGGGGTCGTGGATCTACATCGGCACGCAGGGGATCCTGCAGGGAACCTACGAGACGTTCGCGGAGTGCGGGCGTTCGATGACGCAGGCGGGAGGTGGGAACTCGGATGTGAAAGGCAAGGGCGCGGGAACGCTGGCCGGGCGTTTGTGCGTCACGGCGGGCTGCGGCGGGATGGGTGGGGCGCAGCCGCTGGCGATCACGCTCGCGGGCGGGATGTGCCTGATCGCGGATACGGACATCACGCGCCTGGAGCGGCGGGCGCACGACCAGTACCTGGATGTGATCGAGACCGGGGGCATGGATGCGGCCATCGATCGGGCGGTGCGCGAGGCGAAGGCGGGGCGGGCGATCTCGATCGGCGTGTGCGGGAACGCCGTCACGATGCTCGAGCGCATGCTGGCGCGGGGGATCACGCCGGATGTGCTCACCGACCAGACCTCGGCGCACGATCCGCTCAACGGCTACGTGCCGGTGGAGTACACGCACGAGCAGGCGGCCGCGGCCCGGACCCGCGACCCCCGCGGGTACGTCGAGCTCTCGATGGCGAGCATGGATCGGCACGTGCGGGCGATGGTCGAGCTGAAAAAGCGCGGCGCGGCGACGTTCGACTACGGCAACAACATCCGCCAGCGGGCGCTGGAAAACGGCTTCAAGGAGGCGTTCGCGTTCCCCGGCTTCGTTCCCGCGTACATCCGGCCGCAGTTCTGCGTGGGGCGGGGGCCGTTCCGCTGGGTCGCGCTCTCGGGCGACCCGCGCGACATCTTCGTCACGGACCACGAGTTGCTCAAGCTGTTTCCGCGCACGCACAGCTCCTACATGTCGCGGATGCACGACTGGATCCTCGGCTGCCACAAGCACCCGGAGGCTCTGCTCGCCGGCGATTACGACCGGTGCGAGCCGCGCTTCGGCTTCCAGGGCTTGCCAGCGCGCATCTGCTGGCTCGGCCTCGGCGAGCGGGACAAGGCCGGGCTCTTGTTCAACGACCTCGTGCGCACCGGCAGGGTCAAGGCCCCGATCGTCATCGGCCGCGACCACCTCGACTGCGGCTCGGTCGCCTCCCCCAACCGCGAGACCGAGGCGATGAAGGATGGCACGGATGCGGTGAGCGACTGGCCGCTCTTGAACTTCGGCGTGAACATCGCCAGCGGGGCGAGCTGGGTGAGCTTCCACCACGGCGGGGGCGTCGGGATCGGCTACTCCCAGCACGCGGGGCAGGTGATTGTCGCGGATGGCACCGCGGCGGCGGGGGGGCGGCTCAAGCGCGTGCTCACCAACGACCCGATGATGGGCATCTTCCGCCACGCGGATGCGGGGTATGAGGAGGCGAGGGCGTGTGCGGAGAGGCTGGGTGTGGACATCCCGATGCAAGCAAAGCCGAGCGTGTGATGAGTGCGAAACGCCGAGTTCGCTGGAAGCCGATTCTGCTCGCGATTGCGGCGGCCGTGGCGCTCATTGTCGCTTGGCAGGTGTGGGTCGCATCGGACACATGGGCTGAGGAGCGCCGGATGGCGCAGGCCGAGGCCTGGGGGAAGACGATCGAACCAAAGCTCTCCACGATCGAGGGAGTGGGCTTTGTGATGATCTACGTTCCAAGGCGATACCACTCCGACAAGCCTCCAACCTGGGGACTCGTCCTTGAGGCAGCCGTTCTCGACGATGCCGCCGAGCAACGACTGCGAGCCGCGATCAGCACCGAGTCGCCGCCCAAGCCGCCCAGACTGAGCTTCATCAACTGCTATGGCGACAAGGCAATATTCGACGACATGGTCCGCCAGCATAAGAGCGAGTAGGCACAGGCTTCGAGGCGGTATGTGGTACTCTGCACCCATGAAGCCCCACCCGCGCATCCGCAGGACGATCAAGTGGGGCGGCGCGGCTCTGACGGCGCTATTCGCGGTGACGTGGGTCGGCAGTGGGTGGTGGGGCTTCGCGTGGATCAGGCCGCATACCGTGTTGATGGTTGGTTCTGGCCAGTTCGAGGTGGACACGTGGGGAGGTACGAACGATCCAGCGATCCAGGGATGGCAGCCGGGTAGCCCGAGACCGGTGCCGCGGTGGTGGAACCAGTTTGGATACGTCCCGGTGTATCAAGGAGTGCAGGTGCGCTTCCCACTCTGGTGTCCCTTGATTCTGAGCACGGCTGTGACGGCAGCCGCTTGGCGGCTGGACATCCGCGCCCGCCGCCGCGAGCGTTCCGGCCTATGCCCCAAGTGCCGCTACGACCGCACCGGCCTCGCCGCGGGGGCGGTATGTCCGGAGTGCGGGGCCGCGAGCGCAGCGGGCAAGGAGGGAGCGGCTGTGTAACGCGTGGGGGACTCGCCCATCGTCGCGCGAGGTGCGGCCGCGCAGGGCTTGCGCTCGGTGAGGCGCGCGGGAGGGGTATAACCCTGGGGGGGCGATTCCCACACCCGGATGGGAGCTTCTCCGTCCCGCGCCGGAGCGACGCATTTCCACGGCTGGGAGACGCAAACGTGCGCCGGAGCTCCTTAGACACACGGCTGAGCTCTCCAAACACACGGCTGTGCTCCGCAAACACACGGCTGAGCTCTCCAAACACACGGCTGTGCTCTCCAAACATACGGCTGAGCTCCGCAAACACACGGCTGAGCTCTTCAAACACACGGCTGAGGTCCTCAGCCGTGGAAATGAGGTCTCGGGAGGCACGGCTGAGAGTCCGGGAGGCGCGCATGCGTCGTTCTCGGTCGCGCCGGCGGAAAGGAGCTCCCTGCATCGGGCGGGGGGGCGTCCCTATCCACTGCCGCGGCCTGCGCGGCCGATATCTTTGCCGAGGCGTTGGTCTCTTCGCGAGCCCGACCGTCCCTCTCGGTCATTCCGCCATGACTTCCACCACCAAGCCCGGCCGATCACCCATGCTCATCGGCCTTGTGTGCGTGCTGCTCGGGTGGCATCTCGTGTACGCGCTG
>DASZWV010000453.1:0-5032 GCA_035546115.1 Phycisphaerales bacterium | reverse complement strand
GGGGGAAGTTTCCCTGATCTTGCGCGGGGTACCTGGAAGGACCCCTTTTGTGCCTTTTTTCCGCCTACGACCTTGGCCCGTCCTTCGGGCGCCAGGTAGCGGGTTGTCTTCAAGTGCGCCGTATTTCGCGCCGCCTCTTTTGGAAAACCGCGATTTCCTCGAAGAAAACGCAAAGTGTTCGGACCCCATCGGGGTCATTGTGGACTTGTGCACCCAAGTGCACGGAGGCGCACCGGGCGGCACAAGGCCCCCAACGTCAAAGACTTGCGGCGCGGTTTGCGCCTTGGTGCGCTTGGGTGCCGCTCCTTGCTGCGCCGCTTTTTGCGCTGTCGAGCGTCAGAATAAGCGTCGGCGACGGTCGCAACGCGGGTGTTCGGACCCGAGTTCGTCTCGCGTGACAGTGTGCGGAGGCGGTCGCGAGGCCGCGCCGGGCTACGCCGCCGCTTTCGCGCCCGCTTGGCCAGCCTCGCCCAGGTCGCGTTCGGCGGCGGAGGCCCGCTCCGTCCCTTCCGCTCGGGGCCGCGGCCGGCGTCGGGCCAAGCCGTCGAGCATGGGTTACAAACTCCCCAACCAGTTCTTGGTTTTCTTGGGCGTTCACCGCGTCGGGTGAGAACCTCGATTCAGCATGGGCCGCTACGGATCGCGGCCAACCCGTAACACTCAGTACCTCGGCGCGGGCGCGGCCGCAAGGCCTTGGGGCGAATCATGTTGCACAACCGGGAGGCTCCCTGCGGTCGGGATCGGCGGGGTCCCACGGGCGGCCGGCCTCGCCAATTCCCTGAGCGGCGTGGTATATTGGCACGGGGGATCGTCTCGCGGGAGAAAGGCATGTCGCACGCTCGCTTTCGTGTCGTCCTGTCGGCCCTTGCCGTCGTGTTCACACTGCTTGTCGGGGTGGACACGATGTGCCTGGCGGTGCCGCGGCTCCCGCCGACGCAGGAACAGGTCCCGCTGGTTCGGCGGACGACCCGCGAGTGGATGATCAAGAACAACTCGCAGCAGGATCTGCGCGTGTGGTTCCGGGTGATCGACGCGCCCGAGTGCCTGTCCGCCGACATTTCCGGCGACGGTAGCCGGGAGATCCGGGTGCGCGGGTACGCATCGTTCTCCATGAAGCTGTCCTGGCTGTCCTATCCGGAGGCGCCGCGCCCGTCCCCCCCGATGCTCCGGGTGCTCGTCGCCTTCCAGCCGACGGAGAAGGACCACACCGCCGTCCAGGGCGTTGTCCGCGACGTTCAGATCCAGGACGGGGAGACGCCCACCGTGCTGATCGACGACGGGATGTTGGCCCAGCGTCAGGATGTGCTCTTCGTCCAAAACGCCTCGAGCGAGGACCTCGAGCTTCGACTCTCGGACTTCGCCGTTCCCAACCCGTTGGCCAAGGCGGGAATCGACTACGAGTTGTCCCATCTTGGAAGAATGAAAGACGACACCATGGTGGTCCCGGCCGGCAAGTCCGTGCCCTGGCTCATTCTCCGGCACAGCGGGGCGGTCGGCGCCGGGGACCGCTCGGTCCGCTGCGCGATGACCAGCAAGACCTACTCGGGCTGGGCGGGCATTGGCTGGAGCGGGTACGTGACCAGCACCGTCTGCATCACGGACGACTCGCTGGCGCGACTGGCCGCCATCCAATCCGAGGAGCGCAAGGCCATCGCCGACAGCAGGGCGAACGCGCAGATCGTGCAAGACGAGCACGCGAGGGAGCACCTGCGGGAGGCGCAGAAGCGCTACGAGGAGGCGCAAGCGCGGGCGTACCGGCACAACGAGGACCGTCGCTGGCACTACGGGCAGGTTGACAACTCGAACGAGCAGGCGGCGCAGGTGCTCGCCGGGCTGCTCATCCTCGGCGTCTTCGTGGCGGCGCTTTCCGGGGACAGCTTCGGCGACTCGGCGTGGTCCAACCAGGCCGCCGAGCAAGAGCGCCAGGCGCAGGAGATTCGGCGGTACCGCCGGGAAACGTACGAGCGCTGGGTCAGGGAAGCGCAGCAGGCCGACGAGGAAGGACGGGAGCGTCCGTACGAGCCGCCGCCTCCGTGATCCGCGACCGGCACCGACGATCGCCCTCGCGCCGGGGTGGGGTGGTTGCGCGCCGCCGGGAGCGTTCCTGTCGTGTGGTATGCTCACCAGCATGCCGTCGGACGGCCTCGCCAACCACGTGCTCGACCTGGTCCGCGCCATGGGGTTCGCCGTCGGCCTGGCGAAGGTGGACCGCGCCGGCGTCGGGGAGGTCTGGCATCTGAACGCCCGCGACGCGACCGACCAGACATGGGTCGCGGAGGATGCGGACTTCTACCAGGCGGTCGCGGCAATCGGACGGGATGAGATCGGCCGGTCGCAGGTGAGCGCCTCCCGCGCGAGCGTACACCGGGCGCGCTTTCCACGGACACGCGAGACCTCAGCGGCCGCACTCGGGACAGGGCGCACCCGTCCTGAGACCGCTCAGGTCGTAGCCGCAGATCTTGCATAGTCCCGGCTGGGTGCGCTTGGGGAAACGCCACTTGAAGACCATCGCGATGAGCAGGCTCCCGGTGGCGATGGGAGCGAGCGGCACGAAGTACGAGTCCAGCGTGAGGATCGTGGCCCCCGGCCCCGCCCCGATGGACATGATGCCGTTCTGGTGGTTGGGCCACCAGCCGCTGGCCGAATCGAGATTGATCCCGCCGAACGAGCCCGGCACGGACATCGTCCAGCAGTTCAGCCCCCGCGTCAGATCGCTCGAACCGTGCGCCACTTCCAGGTTGCTCGACACCAGTCGAATACCCCACCGGCCCCGCGAGGCCGCCACTGGATGGGCGAGGCCCATCAGCAACGCGAGTGTGGCCACAATCCCGATTGCACCGAACAGCCAGAGCGCTCGGCGGCCCGTCTGGTAGGAGATGGACATCGGCAGGACTCCCGAGCTACTTCGCCGTGCACCGCCCCCGCTCGATGCGCTTGAACTTGCCGCTGTTGATGAGCGTCTGGTTCACGATGGTTCGGAAGTTGGCGGCGGTCGTCTTGTACCCGGCCTTCTGCACCGCCTCGCTCACCTCCGTCACGCTCATGGTCTTGGCGTCGAGGACCTTGCCGAGGGCCTCGACCAGGTTCGTCTCGTTCTTGGGCCGCGTGCGAACCGTCAGACCGCCGGGGCCGACCGACCCGCCCATCTCGGCGATCTGAGCGTCCAGCGCGTTGACCTGGCCGAGCAGGCGCTCCCGCCGCCGCACGAGCGCCCCGACGCCGCGCTCGCGGCGCACGACCTCGCGCCGCAGTTCCCCCAGTGACATCCCCGCGAGTGTTCCGTTGCGTGCCATGCGTGACCCCTGGACTGGCGCGGCCACCATGGACGCGCGTGGCCGAACCGTAGCCCCATGGGCGGAGGGGACGACGGCGACCTGCTGTGCGCGGGCCTGGCCGAGACCGTGCACGGGCGGTAGCGCCCCCATCGAAACACCACCGCAGGAGAACGACCATGACCCCAAGCGACCTGCAAGACGCGCGTATGGACGACTGTGACGAGATCACCAGTTCTCCGGCCCGCCTCATCCCGTGCCGCGCGGACGCCGACTGCTCTGGAGTGCTCAGCGTAAGTGACATCTTCTCGTTCCTGAACCAGTGGTTTGCAGGAGAAGACGCCGCGGACTTCGACGCGTCGGGAGGCCTTTCGGTGGGGGACATTTTCGCCTTCCTCAACGCCTGGTTCGCCGGCTGCCCCTGACCGCTACGACTTCCCGGAAGAACGTAGCGGCCACTTGTTGTCTTGCTCGGAAACGAACCGCTCGCGAATCTGTACCATCAGATCATGCTCACTTCCTGGTGGCCGCCGGATTGGATTCTGCGCCCGTCGGGACGAGTGCGGCGTGCGGCACCGTGTTCTTCTGGAGCGTGTGCATCGCGGGGACGGATCTGGGCTCATGCGGGGGCGGGGGGACGGGCGGAGCGATGACCGGTTCGGCTCTCCCCAATGCGGGAGCGGACATTGGCCCGGAATCGGACCTGCGGCCGATCGCTTGCGTCTAAGCGCGCTTAGCTCGCAAAGAGCCGCAAAACCTCTCCGTTGATATCACGAACGCGTGCTCTTTTCCGCGGGATTCCGCGCGTCTCTGTGGTGTGTGGGCCGAATCGGCGCACGTTCTTCTGATCCACGGAGATTGAGGATGAGAGCACTGTTCTTTGCCGCCTCGTTCGTACTCGTCTTTGGTGGGGGGGCGGTCGCGTCCGTGACCTTCACGGAGCAAGACCGCAGTGTATCGGCCACCAGTTTTAGCGGCACCAGTTCGGACGCGGCACCCAACTTTCTTCCCTGGACGGGCGATGTGCAGAGCATCCACCGATTTTCCGGCACTTCGGCGTCGGCCTTTCAGATGTCCGAACTCACCGAATCCAGCGTCACGGTCGATAGTTCCATCAACGCCAAGGACGGACAGGGCCCCAACGGCTCGTCCAGCGAGTCGTTGTTCCGCACGACATTCTCGGTCGATCAGGCGGGGAGCTACGCGCTCGCGGGCAGCTGGAGCATCGACTGGGACGGCCTTCGCAGTCCCAGTGCGGTCGTGAAACTGACTCAGGCAGGCAACGCGGTTCCGCTCTTCTGGTCGTTCGCCAGCGTCGGGGCGGACCCCTTCCTGTCCGACAGTTTTTCCGTCTCGGGCGAGCTCACGCCGGGCACCTACGAGCTGATCGCGACGATCACCGAGGACACTCTGGACCCGGACAACGTGCTGCCGCAGGTGAACGGTGAGCTCCATGTTGCACTGGCGTTGCAGACTCCGGCTCCGGGGGGCGCGATCCCGGGACTCATCGGGTGTTCACTCGTGCTCGCGCGGAGAAGGAGGAATCGCTGATGTTCGATCGAAGGGACGTGGAGCGGGCGCTGGCCGTGTTCGCGGTTGGGGTTGGGGCGAGCATCCGGATCGCCCTCGGGGCCTCGCCGCCAACCCTGGTGATCCACAGCCCCGCGCCGGTTCCGGGATTCACGCCCGAGAGCATGTTCTCCGGCAACTGGGACTATCCGATCATTTCGAACAACAACGACATCGTGTTCGCCGACGTG
>DASZWV010000452.1:0-1573 GCA_035546115.1 Phycisphaerales bacterium | reverse complement strand
CGACCCCATCACCACCAGCCCCGGGCCGGATCCGCACGCACGCGAGCGTGGCGAACATCGAAGGGTCCGTCAGGCCCTCCAGCGCGCGGTTCACATCGGCCAGGATCTCTCCCAGCGTGCCGCCGCTCCCCAGGCGCGTCCGCACCGCGCTCTTGAGCATCGCCATCACGATCCCCGCCTTGACGCCGTGGCCCGAGACATCCGCGACGAACAGGTCGAGCTCGCCGTCGCGCCGCACGACGTCGATCAGGTCGCCGCCCATCGTGCTGCTCGCCCGCGAGCGCGCCAGCACGCGCACGCCGGGAATCCTCAGGTCGATCGGCGGCACGATCGACTCGTGCACGCGCCGGGCGACGTCCAGCTCGGCCCGCGCCGCCTGCGTCCTCCGCGTGGTCTTGATCATCGTGTGGATCAGGATCGCGAACCCGCACCCGAGCGTCGCCATCGAGAGCGCAATGAGCAGGTTGAGGGTCGCGTTCGAGCTCAGGCCCGCGTCCCACGTCAGCCTGCCCGCCTGGTCCAGCCGCCCCATCACCGCGCCGAGCAGGAACTGCCCCGCCGCCCAGAACGGCATGAGCCACCACAGCCTGAACGTCCCCAGCGCGAACCACACGCACGCGATCACTCCCCCGAACCCCGCGTTGGCCAGGCCGCGTGCCCAGTTGGCGTCCCCCCCGCGCGCGAGCTCGAACTGGAACCCCACCGGCATGAACAGGAGGAACACCCCGATGGTCGAGATGATGAAATAGTCCGGGCATTCGCGCCGCGGAAACAGCCGCATCATCCAGCATGATCGAAAAAGGCCGCGCTCGCCCATGGGAGCGAAGGGTATCGAGCCTCGTGCCCTCAACGGCGGCTACACCCGCGCCCCGCCGATCAGCCGCGACATCGTTTCGTGCGTCCGGCGATCGACGTCGGTGAGCATGTCCGCCTGGTCGTCGGCGTGATAGCTCGACCGCACCAGCGGCCCGCTCTGCACCACCTTGAAGCCGCGCCGAAGCCCCTCCTCGCGGAACTCCGCGAACCGCTCCGGCGTCACCCACCGGTCGATCGGCAGGTGGTTGCGCGTCGGCTGGAGGTACTGGCCGATGGTGAGAATGTCGCAGGAGTCGTGGGCGGGCGGAGAGGCGTCAAGCCGTGAGGGGCCGGCCGCGCCCGCGGCCGTCGCGACCTCACGCCTTTGGCTCTTTTCGACCCTCGTCCCCTTCTGCACCTCCTCCATCAGCCCCAGCACCTCATCATCCCGCTCCCCGATCCCCACCATGATCCCCGTCTTGGCCACCATCCCCGCTTCCTTCACGCGCCGCAGCAGCTCCACCGAACGATCGAACTTCGCGCTCGGGCGCACCGCCGGATACATCCGCCGGACCGTCTCGAGGTTGTGATTGATGATGTGCGGGCGCGCATCGATGACCTTCTGCAGCGCATCCCAGTTCCCCTCAAAGTCCGGGATCAGCACCTCGATCGACATCCGGGGGCACGCCTCGCGCGAGCGGACGATCGTTTCGGCCCACACCGCCGCCCCGCCGTCGCTGAGCTCATCCCGGTTCACGCTCGTGATCACGATGTGCTT
>DASZWV010000451.1:0-1860 GCA_035546115.1 Phycisphaerales bacterium | reverse complement strand
AGACGCTGCCCGGCGTTCCCGTGCTGATCGACGTGCTGGCCAACGACGGGCAGGGCGTGATCTGCACGGGCGCGGTCACGAGCTTCACGTTGGACTCGAGCACATCGGCGCTCGGGGGCGCGCTGTCGGTGTCGGTGGGGTCGGGCCCGGGCGGCCGCGACCAGGTGCTGTACACCCCGCCGCCGGGGGCTTCGGGCGTGGAGGATTCCTTCCAGTACACCGCCGGGGGCGTGGGCGCGACGGTGAGCGTGACGGTGGTGGCGCCGCGCGCCCCCGACAGCCCGCCGTACGCGGTGATGGCGGGGCTGGGCGCCAAGTACTACGACCTGACGACCAACGGCGGCACTTCCCTGACGCTGTACTCGACGATGCCGGACCTGGCGACGTTCCCGCAGTTCGGATCGGGCGTGGCCGCGCAGCTGAACTATCCGCCGACGAACGGCGCGGCCGTGGGGAGCGGGCGGAACTTCGGCGTGGGGGCGGCGTTCGAGGGGTTCATCCAGGTTCCGACGACGGCGTACTACCAGTTCTGGCTGGTGTCGGACGATCTGGCGCGTGTGTACATCGGGAACCAGTTGCTCATCGACGGCGGCGCGGTGCAGGCGACGGCGGAGGCCACGCGAACCATCGCGCTGTCGCCGGGGAGGCATCGGCTCCACGTGGACTACACGCAGTACACCGGGAACTCGACGCTGGTGCTCTCGTGGGCGTATGGGGCGCAGACGCGGGCCACGGTGCCGGCGTCGGCGCTGTGGCGGGCCGCGGGGGTGTGCCACGCGGACTACAACGGGCTGGATGGGGTGACGGTTGCGGACATCTTCGATTTCCTGAACGATTGGTTCGCGGGGGTCGGACGCGCGGACTTCGACGGCGTGGACGGGCCGACAGTCGAGGACATTTTCGATTTCCTGAACGCGTGGTTCGGGGCGTGCTGATGCGGAAGGACGCTTATCCTCGGGGATGAGCACGCCCAGCCCATCGCCGGCGGAAAACCCGATCTACCACAGCACGAAGCGGACCTACGGGTCGTACCTGAAGATCCCGGAGCTGCTCGGGCTGCAGGTGCCGGTGGCGACGCCGAGCCACCGCGACGAGCTGCTGTTCATCGTGGCCCACCAGGTGTACGAGCTGTGGTTCAAGCAGCTGCTGCACGAGCTCGGCGCGGTGTGCGTGCACTTGGACAACGACCGGCCGCTGCGCGCGGCGCAGCTTCTCGAGCGGATCCATCGGATCCAGCACCTGCTGACCGAGCAGCTGCCGGTGCTCGAGACGATGTTCTCGACGGACTTCGCGAAGTTCCGGGACTCGCTCCGGCCGGCGAGCGGGTTCCAGTCGGTGCAGTTCCGCAAGATCGAGTTCCTGTGCGGGAACAAGAACCCGAAGATGCTCCAGCTCGTGGGCGAGGACGAGGCGGCGCGGGCCGAGATGGCGACGTTCCTCGACAAGCCGACGCCCTACGACCACTTCATGCGGCACCTGGCGCGGGAGGACAACGACATCTTCAAGGTGCCCAAATCGTTCCTGACGCGCGACACCACCCAGCCGCACGAGCCCAACGCCGAGTGCATCTCGGCGCTGGAGAAGCTCTATCGCGAGCAGGATGGGCACCACACGGGCGAGCGCTACTACGCGCAGTTCCGCGTGGCCGAGCACATGCTGGAGTTCGACGAGCGGTTCTCGATCTGGCGGTTCCACCACGTGAAGATGGTGGAGCGGATGATCGGCGCCGGCATGGGGACCGGCGGATCATCGGGCGCGAAGTATCTGGCCTCGACGCTGGCGCGGATGTTCTTCCCGGACCTGTGGCACGTGCGGGATCGGCTGGGCGGCGCGAGCGCCCCCGGTGGATACGGGGGCGCT
>DASZWV010000450.1:0-6783 GCA_035546115.1 Phycisphaerales bacterium | reverse complement strand
CGATGCCGAGGCCGCGGGGCTGTCCATCCCGCCGTTCACGCTCACAACTTCCGACGGCGGGACGATCACGCGGGACGTGCTTCTGGGGCACATCACCATCGTGGACTTCTTCTTCACGCGCTGCATCTTCGTGTGCCCCGTGCTGACGCAGCAGATGGTGGACCAACTCAAGGCGCTCAACGGCACGAGCGTGAGGTTTCTGAGCGTCTCGGTGGACCCGGAGCACGAGACGAACGAATCTCTGAAGGCCTATTTCGAGGAGCACGTGCCGAAGGGGACGGACCCGGCACGCTGGGTCTTCGCGCGCGGGACCAAGGAAACGATCGGCGAGATCATCACCGGCGGGATGAAGTTCGCCGTGGGCGAGGACCCGAACCGGACCATCGACATCGAGGGTGGGAAGAAGATGAAGAACATCCTCCACCCCTCGTGGTTCGTGGTTGTCGGGCCGAAGGCGGAAGTCCTCGGTGTGTATCAGGCGACCGACGAGAGCGAGATGCGTGCGCTCACGGAGCGCGCGCGGGCGGCCGCGGCGCTCGTCAAGTAAGCGAGGCGAACCGAGCGTCAGTCGCTGGTCTTGGCGATGTTGCCAACGGAGGCCTTGTCCGCCGAGTTCGCGGGCGGCTCGTCGGGATCGGTTTCGTCGCTGCCCCAGTGCGAGCTCGGGCGGAGGCGAGGCTTGGCGAGCGGTTTCTCGGGTGTGAACTTCTCCCAGCCTCCCCCGAGGGCCTTGTAGACCGCCACCAGATTGGTGGCGACGACCTTCTGGCTCTCGGTCAGAGCATCCTCGCTGGCGAAGAGCGACCGCTGGGTGTCCAGAACCCGCTGGAAATCGGACACGCCCGACGAGTACAGCTTGTTGGCGACCTCGAAGGCGCGCCGGTCCGAGGTGACCGAGGCCTGGAGGCTCCGCAGGCGTGCCTGCTCGCGCGAGTAGGCGACCAGCGCGTCCTCCACATCCTCGAAGCTGCCAAGCACGGCCTGCTCGTAGCGGACCAGCGCCTGCTCGGTCCGGGCGTCCTGCACGGCGATGTTCGAGCGGATGCGGCCCCAGTCCAGGATCGGCCAGCGCACCGAGGGACCGAAGGACCAGAAGCGGCTCGATGCGTCGGGGAGACTGGGGACCTTGTCGGCCGCGAAGCCGAACGAGCCCGTGAGGCTGAAGCGCGGGTAGAGGTCGGCGGTGGCGACGCCGATGCGTGCCGTGGCCGCGGCGACGTCGCGCTCGGCGCGCCGGATGTCCGGGCGGCGGCGGAGCAGATCGGACGGGAGGCCGACGGGGATCTCGGCGGGGGGCGTCGGGATGTCCGCGACGGGGGAGAGCTCGGCCATGAGCTCGGTCGGCTGGCGACCGAGCAGGACGCCGATGCGGTGGATCGAGGCCTGGACGGCCGCGTCGAGCGGCGGCACAACGGACTCGGTCGTTGAGAGCGAGGATTCCGCCTGGGCCACGTCAAGATCGCTGACCAGACCGGCCTTGAAGCGGTTCTTGGTGAGTTCGAGCGTGGACTGCTGGACCTGGATGTTCTTTCGGGCGATGGCGAGCCGCTGCTGGAAGCCGCGCAGCTCGACGTAGTTCCGGGCGACCTCGGAGACGAGCGTGACGAGGACGGCGCGCCGGTCTTCCTGCGCGGACTGGATGTCGGCGTCGGCGGCCTCGACATCGCGTGCGACGCGCCCGAAGACGTCGATCTCCCAGGATGCGTCGAAGCCGGCCTGGAAGAGGTTGTAGGCGTCGCCGCTGCCGCCGAAGCCGCCCTGGTGCGTGTTCCTGCTGTCGCGCTGGCGCGAGGCGGAGCCGGAGGCGTCGACCTGGGGCAGGGCCTGCGGGGCGATCACGCCGCGCTGGGCGCGGGCCTCGCGGATGCGGGCGGTGGCGAGGCGCAGATCGAGGTTGCCGTTCCAGGCGCGCTGGACCAGATCGTCGAGCTTGGGGTCGTTGAGGACCTTCCACCACTCAACCTGCGGCGGCTCGCCGGGCTTGGTGACGCTCGGGGGCTCGAAGCCCTCGCCGCCGGTGTGCGTGAACGCGGTGGGCGGGGGCGACTTGGGCTGCACGGCGGTGTAGTCGGGACCCACCTTGCACCCGGAGAGCGCGAGAAGGGAGGCCGCGGTGAGGAGCGAGAGAGGCTTTGAGATCATGTTCGTGTTCTGCATAGATCACCCATCCCCGAGATCATCGATCGCCGGCCCCCCACCCCGTTCGTCGAGCGTCGCGTCACTGCCCGCCGGCGTCCCGCGCGCCCTGCGCCGGGTCGGCGCCGAAGGTGGCGTCGCCCAGCGGCGGCCCCTCCAGGAAAACGTCCATCTGCTGACCAACATAGACGGGCGCGTTGAGGTCGGAGCGCCTGAAGGAGCAGATGACCTGGAGCACGCGGGTATCCACCCGCTCGCCGCTCGCGCCCGTGAGCGACTTCTTCGGTATCACGTACGGCTCGAATCGGACGAACTTGATCGGTGTGTGCAGCTTTGAGTTGCCGCGGATGAACGCGGTGCCCTTGGTGCCCTCCTTCACGCGCCAGGCGTCGTTCTCGTCGATGTCGACGCGGATGTGCAGGACGTCGGTATCGCCGATGATCATGAGGGCGCTGTCCGGGTCGGGCGCGCTGCCGCTCCCGCCGGATCCGCCCGTCCCCTGCGACGAAACGGGCGCGTACTGGCCGGCGCGGACGTTCACCTTGAGGATCTCGGCCGCGACCGGCGCGTTGACCGTCAGCAGATCGATCGCGGTGCGTGTCTTCTGGACGTCGGCCTTGGCCTCGGCCAGGTTGGCCTCGGCGATGGCGATGTCCGGCGCCCACGCGCCGGCCTTCAGCAGATCGAGCGCGGACCTGGCCTGGGCGACGCGCGTCTGCGCCGCGGCGACGGCGAACCGCTTCTGGCTGAGGGTGTCGGCGCTGACGGTGCCCTGGACCGTGCTCGCCTGCTCCCACATCGACAGTTGCGCCGAGAGGTCCTCGAGGTCGGTCTGGGCCTCACGGAGCTTGGCCTCGGCCGGCGGGATCTCTTCTCTACGGGGCATCGCGCGGAGCCGATCGATCGCGGCCTGCGCTGCGCTCACGACGGCCTCGCGCGACGCCAGATCGGCCTTGAGGCTCCGGTCGTCGATCATGAACAGCGGGTCGCCGGCCTTGACCTTGTCGCCGGCCTTCACGAAGACCTTGGTCACGATGCCGGGCACGTTCGTGCCGATCGAGATGAACTCGGTGCTCGGCTCGACGAGCCCCGCGCCGGGCACCTGCGACTGGTAGGGAGACGTCGCGGGCTGCGCGACGGGCGCGGCCTGCGGCTGGGGCTTGCTCTGCGCCAGCACCGTGTACACGGCGAAGGCCACGCCGAGGGCGGCGACGAGCGGCAGGAGGTATTTGAGGATCATGGGATTCTCCAGCGTGCGAATGTCAGTGGGCGGGCGCCATCGCGGCGTCTCGGGCCTCCGGGGAGTTCTGCGTGGTCTGGATGATGCGGCCGTCGTCCATGCGGGCGATGCGGTCGGCGAAACCGAAGATGCGGGCGTCGTGGGTGACGATCACGAGCGTGCGGCCCTCGCCGAGGGCGACGTTCTTGAGCAGACGCATGACGACGTGCCCCGTCTCGTGGTCGAGCGCGCTGGTGGGCTCGTCGCAGACGATGAGCCGCGGGTCGTGCACGAGCGAGCGGGCGATCGCGACGCGCTGCTGCTGGCCTCCGGAGAGCTGGCTGGGCAGGCTCGTGGTGCGATCGCCGAGGCCGACCCGATCGAGGATCTCCCTGGCGCGTTTCTCGGCGGCGGACCTGGAGGCGCCGTTGATCAGCAGCGGCACGGCGACGTTCTGCGCGGCCGTGAGCGCGGGGAGCAGGTTGAACTGCTGGAAGACGAAGCCCACGGTCTGGCCGCGGAAGCGGGTCTTCTCGCGGGCCGAGAGGCGCGAGAAATCGCGCCCGAAGACCTCGCACTCGCCGGAGTCGCGGTCGAGGATGCCGGCGATGACGGAGATGAGCGTGGTCTTGCCGCACCCCGAGGGGCCGACGAGCATCATGAGCTCGCCCTGCTGGATGTCCAGATCGACGCCGCGGAGGGCCATGACCTGCGTGGTGCCCGTGTGGTAGGTCTTCGTGACGTCCTTGCAGAAGACGGCGCGCACGGGCGCGGCCGCGGCGCTGCCGTTGGCTGATGCGGAGAATGACGCGCTGCCGACCGCCATCGAGGAATCCTTTGCCGATCAACCCTTGAACACGATCGCGGGCTCGAGCCGCATGACCTTCCAGATCGAGAGCAGAGACGCGATGATGCAGATGATGGTGACGGCCGCGCCGGTGACGGCGGGGATCCACCAGACGAGCCAGAAGGCGAGCTCGGTCTTGCCCGAGAGCGTGCCGAAGAGGGATGCGAGGCCGACCCCGAGACCGTAGCCGATCATGCCGACGATCAGCGCCTGGAGGACGATCATGCCGAGGAGGCGGATGTTGCCCGTGCCCATCGCCTTGAGGGCGCCGAACTGCTTGAGATTGTCTAGGGTGAAGTTGTAGAAGGTCTGGCCGGCGATCACCGTGCCGACGAGGAAGCCGAGGCCGACGGCGATGCCGAAGTTGATGGGGATGCCGGTGTATTTCATGAAGTACCAGAACGTGACCCAGCGGAACTCCTCCGTGGTGTACGCGGCCATGCCGGTGGATGTGGCGATGTGCTTGCAGAGCTGTGAGAGATCGGTGCCCTCGCTCGCCTTGACGAGCACGAAGGACATCAGGCGGCGTTCACGCGGGGCGAAGGTGGTCGCGCGGGTGTAGGTCGTATACACGACGGGCTGGCTCTGGAACGTGCGCGAGACGTGGCAGATGCCGACCACGACGGCGCGGTGGTCGTTGAGCTCCATAAAATCGCCGATCTTCAGCGGCGTGGGCTTGCCGATGGGCTTGCCCGTCGCGCGGTCGATCGGTGCGGGGCGGGCGAGCTTTCCCTCGGCGCCGACGTCGTCCACGATGACGCTGTCGGCGCGCCGGAGATCGGCGAGCGCGCCGATCTTGCCTTCGGAATCGGCGACCATCTGCGGCGGACCGCCGATGAGCGTGCCGTCGTCGAGGCCGATGACGTTGCAGGTCTGAAAGTTGCCGTTGTCGAGTCGTGCCTTGAGCAGGCCCTTGTACAGCGGGACGGCCCACGCGACGCCCTCCACGCCGCGGACACGGTAGAGCATGGTGTCCTGGAGCGGTTTGATGTCGTCGATGAACTGGACCTTGGGGTCCATCACCCAGATGTCGGGCTGGCGGGTGTCGGTGAGGAAGCCGTAGGTTCGCGCCATCAGCCCCCAGAAGATGCCGAGCTGCTGCGTCATCAGCAGGCTGGCGAACGTGATGCCGAAGATGATGCCCATGTACTTGGCGCGATCGCCCATGAGCATGCGGAGCGCGACGAAGTTCATGCGCGGCCTCCTCGCTTGGCGCTCTCGAGCTCGCGCCGGATGCCGGCAAGGCCGCCGAGCGAGAACCGGGCGACGTGGTCCGCGATCGCGCCCGTGCTGTCCGGGCCGAAGCCGATGTGCGGGAGCAGGCGGCCGATCACCGGCCGGCAGTGCCAGTAGAACAGGCACTGGCCGACGACGCTCGCCGTGGCCCGCTGCACGACCTGATCGGACGCCTCCGCGCCGAGGATCTCCCGCACGATCCCCTGCAGCAGCACCGATCGCTGCTTGATGTTGTTGTCCACAAGCTCATCGAGGGCGAAGGTGGGCTCGACCATCTCGCGGTTCATGATGCACTGGTGCCACGCCGGGCGATCCGAATCGAAGACCCGCGACAGAAACTGGCGGATGAACCACGCGAGGCGGGCCTCGGGGGATTCGGCCGAGTTCGGAACCACCAGCGGGTGGCGATCCGCACCCTGCGAGTCAACGTACCGAAGAACCTCGGCGTAGAGCCGCTCCTTGCCCCCGAAGTGGTAGTTGATCGCGGCGATGTTGGCCCCGGCCCGCGAGCAGATCTCCCGGATCGTGGCTTCGCGGAAGCCCTTTTGGGCGAAAACCTCGCCCGCGGCCTCCAGAAGGCGGTCGCGGGTGCCGTCGGCGGTCGAAGCGGGGGTTGGCGTACCGGTTTCAAACATGCGTTTCAAAAGAGCGTATGATCAAAGATTGGGCTGTCAAGGTAATGCCGGGAAATACCTGATGGAGCCCCGGCGAACGATCCGGCAGCCCCTTCACGGGGGCCGACAGGCCTAGGTTCCGCCTCTGGTTTGTCCTCACTCGCCCCGGCCGCCGCGACCGGCGCTTTCGGTTCGAGATCCCATGGAAGCCATCTCCGTCTTCGACATCTTCAAGATCGGCGTCGGGCCCTCGAGCTCGCACACCATGGGTCCGTGGCGGGCGGCGCAGGCGTTCGTGCGCGTGCTGAACGAGCGCGGCGTGCTGGCGCAAACCACCCGCATCGTGACGGACCTGTACGGGTCGCTCGCCAAGACGGGACACGGGCACGGGACGGATGTGGCCGTCATGCTCGGGCTTTCCGGCGATGATCCGGTGACGAGCGACACCTCGACGATCGATGCGCGCATCGAGGCGATGAAGGAAGCGCGGCGGCTCCGGCTGGGGGCCACACCCGGCGGGGGCAAGGGCATCGACTTCATCTACGACCGTGACATCGTCTTCCACATGGATGAGTCCCTCCCGTTCCATCCGAACGGGGTGCGCTTCACGGCGACGCTCGAGGACGGCACGCACATCTCCGAGACCTACTACTCCGTCGGCGGCGGGTTCATCGTGCAGGAGGGCGAGACAGCGAGCGGGGCCCGCGCGGTCAGGCTGCCGTTTCCCATCG
>DASZWV010000449.1:0-3929 GCA_035546115.1 Phycisphaerales bacterium | reverse complement strand
CTCCGGACACTTCGACCCAGCCGCAATCCCCGCGCGGTCGTAGGCGCACCCCGGACACCGGTTGGATCGAGCGCACCGACGCGAGCGAGCATCGACGTAGAACATGGCAAGGCTCGAAAACGCTGCAATCAGAATCAACGGCCAGAGCGGGATCGACACGAAGTCAATGCCCACCGCACCCGAGCGAGACCACGTCCAGAGGATCGCAAACCGAACAGGCTCCCCCGTTGCAAAGTCCGTGGCGACATCGCGTCCCCACGGCAGCCCCGTACGAACAGGCAGCACCGACGGGTATGTTGCCATGACCAAGGACCCGTGACTGAGGCTCCACCGCTCCCGGTGGCCCTTCGGCGGCGGCACCGGCACACTCGCGCTCACCCACCCGCTCCCAATCCACACCACCACCAGCAGCACCGTCACCGCCGCGCCGCCCCACTTGATCGTCTTGCGGATTCTTTGGTGGGGCTTCATGGTGCGGCACTCCCACATTCCGGACACTTCGCCCCCATCGCCAGCCCCGCGCGGTCATACCCGCACTTCGGGCAGCGGGCCCTCATCCCCGATCCTACAACCACCCCGCTCCCTCCGTTCCCCCTTCGCGCTCGGCCGGTAGTTCGACGCCATCCCGCGTGCCTCCGGGGTCTACAAGAAACGCTCCCGCACCCACCCCGCCATCGCCCGCGCCGCCGCGCCCCGGTGGCTCACCCGGTTCTTCTCCTCCGCCGACAGCTCCGCGCCCGTCCTCGCAAACTCCGGCGCAACCAGAAACAGCGGGTCGTACCCGAACCCGTTCCCCCCGCTCGGCACCCGCGGCGGCGCCCCGATCCGCCCCTCGCACACCCCGCGCGTCTCGTGCAGAATCGCCTTGTGAAAACTCTCCCCGCCGCGCTCCGCCCGCGCCAGGCACATGCAGCACACAAATCGCGCCGTCCGCTTCTCCGGCACAACGCCCTCCAGCTCCCGCAGCACCCGCGCGTTGTTCGCCGCATCCCGCTGCCCCCGCCCCAGGCCCGTCTCCCGTCCATCAGTCGAATAGTGCGAAGAGATCACCCCCGGCCGCGCCAGCCCATCGTCCGTCCGCAGCGCATCGATCTCGATCCCCGAATCATCGCCAAGGCACACAAGGTCCTCGTACCTCCCGGCCGCCTCGGCAATCTGCGTCGCGTACGAGAGCGCCTTGATCCGCGCGTTCTCCTCGAACGTCTTCCCATGCTCCTCGGGCTCGCTCGGCGGGCGCGAGAGCTTCAGGTCCCCCAGGCCGAGCACCTCAACGCCCCGCAGATTCGCGCCCGCGAAGATCTCCCGCAACTCCCGCACCTTGTGCGGATTCCCGGTGGCAAGCACGATCGTGGCCATTGCGGAGCGTAGATGCCGCACCGCTCGAGGTGAACCGATCACTCCAATCGCCAATTCGCCCAGTCACCCCGATCGCTTTCGCCCCTACTATTCCCCAATGTCCCACCCGCTCCTGAAGTCCCTCGGCGTGACCGAAGATCCCCGCTTCATCGACACGCCCTGCCGTGACGCCGTGGGGGGGCCCGGCGGCGGCCAGCCCTTCATCCTCTCCGAAAACCCGACCACCGGCCATCCCATCGCCGCCGTCAAGCTCGAATCTTCCGCCGACCTCGACCGCACCATCGCCGAGTCCGTCGAGACCTTCAAGAAATGGCGCGAGGTCCCCGCCCCCATCCGCGGCCAGATCGTCCGGGCCATCGGCGATGAGTTCCGCCGCCTCCGCGACCCGCTCGGCGAGCTCATCTCCCTCGAGATGGGCAAGATCCGCGCCGAGGGCATCGGCGAAGTCCAGGAGACCATCGACATCGCCGACTACGCCGTCGGCCTCTCGCGCCAGCTCCCCGGCCAGGTCTTCCCCAGCGAGCGACCCGGCCACCGCATGTTTGAGCAGTGGCTCCCACTCGGCCCTATCGGCGTCATCTCCGCCTTCAACTTCCCCAACGCCGTCTGGGCGTGGAACGCGATGATCGCGGCCGTCTGCGGCGACGTCACCATCTGGAAGCCCTCGCTCCTCACCCCGCTCACCGCCATCGCCAGCAACCGCATCGCCGACCGAGTCGCCACGGCCCACGGCCACCCCGGCGTCTTCCGCCTCATCATCGGCAGCGATGAGCAGGTCTCGCACAGGCTCGTCGCCGACCGCCGCATCCCGCTCATCTCCGCCACCGGCTCGTGCCGAATGGGCCGCGCCGTCGGCCAGGTCGTCGCCCAGCGCCTCGGCCGCGCACTCCTCGAGCTCGGCGGCAACAACGCGATCATCGTCCACGAGGACGCCGACCTCGAGCTCGCGGCCCGCTCGATCGTCTTCGGCGCCGTCGGCACCGCCGGCCAGCGCTGCACGACCACCCGCCGCCTCATCGTCCACGAAAAGGTCGCGCCCAGGCTCACCGAAAAACTCGTCAGCGCGTACAAGCAGATCAACAGCACGAAGATCGGCGACCCGCTCAAGGAGGGCACGCTCGTCGGTCCCCTCATCAACGCCAAGGCCGTCGAGGGCTTCCTGCACGCGATCGATCAGGCCAGGCAGCAGGGCGGCGAGGTCCTCGTCGGCGGCCGGGCGCCCCGGCTCTCCGAGCCGGGTCTGACCGGCCACTTCGTCGAGCCCACGATCATCCGCGCCCCATCCTCCAACAAGCTCCCCATCTCCGCCGAGGAGACCTTCGCCCCCATCCTCTACATCTTCACCTACGCCAACCTCGACGCCGCCCTCGCCATGCACAACGGCGTCGATCAGGGCCTCTCCAGCGCCATCTTCACCGACTCGGTCCGTACGAGCGAACGCTTCCTCGGCCCCGCGGGGAGCGATTGCGGCATCGCCAACGTGAACATCGGCACCTCCGGCGCCGAGATTGGCGGCGCTTTCGGGGGGGAGAAGGATACGGGCGGCGGCCGCGAGTCGGGAAGCGACTCCTGGAAGGCCTACATGCGCCGCCAGACGTGTACGATCAACCACGCGGGCGGCTTCGCCCTCGCCCAGGGCATCCGCTTCGAGTAATCCACCGGTGCTCGCGAGCGACCGGGGGCAAGGGCAGGGGGGTTTGACGGTTCGGTCGGGACGGGGGCGTTCGGTTCCTGCGTTCTCACATCCGACATCCGACATCCCAAATCCGACATCGAAAACCATGTCCACGCAGCCCAACACCCCAACGACCTCCACCCGCTCCGATCCCCTCGCCGACATGGCCATCGCCGAGATCCAATCCGGCATGATCGTCGGCCTCGGCACCGGCCGCACCGCCAGCCGCGCCGTCGTCGCCCTCGCCGAGCGTGTCCGCGAAGAGAAGCTCAACATCCGCTGCGTCCCCACCAGCCACGCCACCGAGACCCTCGCCCGCGCCCACCAGCTCCCGCTCATCGACTTCGCGATGGAAGAAGAGGTCGACTACCTCTTCGACGGCGCCGACGAGGTCGACCCCTCCCTCCGCATGATCAAGGGCGCCGGCGGCGCCATGACCCGCGAGCGCATCGTCGCCTACGCGGCCAAGAAACGCGTGTACATGGTGCAGGAGCAGAAGATGGTCCACCGCCTCGGCGAGCGGGCCACGCTCCCCATCGCCGTCCTCGCCTTCGGCCTTGCCTCCACGCGCGCCAGCCTCCGCCGACTCGGCCTCAACGGCGTCGTCCGCCGCACCCTCGACGGCCACCTCTTCCTCACCGACAACGGTACGCTCATCGTCGACGTCACCCTCGACGACACGAGCATCGCCAACATGCACTTCGAGGAACTCGCCGAGCAGATCGACCGCATCCCGGGCGTGCTCGACCACGGCCTGTTCCTCACCGAGGCCGACGAGGTCCTCGTCGAGACCAACGACGGCCGCATCGAGCGCCTGCTGCGCCCGACCGCCGAAACCACCGACAGCGAAACCCCGCGCCGCGCCTGAGAGAGCCCCGAGCGCAAGCTCGGGTCGGCG
>DASZWV010000448.1:0-9806 GCA_035546115.1 Phycisphaerales bacterium | reverse complement strand
TCATCGTGCGGAGCCTGGCGCAGGCGCTCGGCGTGAAATACGCGATCGTCGCGGAGTTTCTGGCCGAGACGAGGTCTGTGCGTTCGCTGGCGTTCT
The DNA here is from genome assembly GCA_035546115.1 of Phycisphaerales bacterium. Lineage (GTDB taxonomy): Bacteria > Planctomycetota > Phycisphaerae > Phycisphaerales > UBA1924 > UBA4658. The sequence goes on along the minus strand of DASZWV010000448.1, from coordinate 9,710 downwards.
GGACCGGAGATGGTTTCGCGGACAACGCGGAATGGTCGCTCGCCGGCACGCCGTGCGAGGGTGTGATCAACGGCCAGTTCAGCCATCATCCCGACGGGCTGCAGCAGAAGTTTCCCGAAGATCTGCCGCTGGTGGAACTCGGCGCCGTGAGCTATCTCGGGGTGCCGCTGCTCGGGGCCGGGGGGACGGTGCTGGGGCATTTGTTCGTCATGGACACGCGGCCGATGCCGCCCGTGGCGCGGAATCTTGCGCTCTTCCGCATCTTCGCGGCGAGGGCCGCGGGCGAGCTGTCGCGGTTGCGGCTGGAGGCGGAGCTCGCCGAGACCGAGGAGCGGTTCCGCGACCTGTTCGACGAGGCGCCGATCGCGTACGTGCACGAGGGGCTGGATTCGCGGTTCATTCGCGCCAACCGCGCGGCGATGCGCATCCTGGGAATCACTCCCGACCAGGTCGCGGGCACGTACGGCAGGAGCTTCATCCCGGATACGCCCGAGGCCCAGCGCCGCCTCCGCGAGGCGTTCGAGTCCATCGGGCGGGGCACGGACACCAGCGGCGTGGTGCTCGAGCTCCGGCGGCGCGACAACGGCAAGCCGATCTGGATCCAGTGGTGGTCCAGGCCCGATCCCGCGGGGCGGTACACCCGCACGATGTTCGTGGACATCACCGAGCGGCTCCTGATGGAAGAGGAGCAGGCGCGATTGCGGGCGCAGAACAAGTACCTTCGCGAGGAGATCAAGTCCGCGCACAACTTCGATGAGATCGTCGGGTCGAGCGCGGCGCTGGTGAGGGTGCTCGAGAGCGTGCGGCGCGTGGGCCCGACGGACTCGACCGTGCTGATCCAGGGGGAGACGGGCACGGGCAAGGAGCTGATCGCGCGGGCGCTGCACGAATCAAGCCAGAGGCGCAGCGCCGCGTTCGTGAAGGTGAACTGCGCCGCTCTGCCGGCCGGCCTCGTCGAGAGCGAGTTCTTCGGGCACGAGAAGGGGGCGTTCACGGGCGCCGTCGCCGCGCGGCGCGGCCGGTTCGAGCTGGCCGACGGCGGCACGATCTTTCTCGATGAGGTGGGGGAGGTCTCGCCGGAGGTGCAGGTGAAGCTGCTGCGGGTGCTTCAGGAGAACGAGTTCGAGCGGGTCGGCGGGTCGCAGACGGTCAAGGTCAACGTACGCGTCATCGCGGCGACCAACAAGGACCTCGGCGCCGAGGTTCGGGCGCAGCGGTTTCGTGCGGACTTGTTCTACCGTCTGAGCGTGTTCCCGATCCAGGTGCCGCCCCTGCGCGAGCGGGCGGCCGACATTCCGCTGCTGGCCTCGTTCTTCGTCACGCAACTCTCGTCGTCGATCGGCAAGAAGATCGACGGGATCGATCCCGCCACGCTGCAGCGGCTGGTCGCGTACCCCTGGCCGGGGAACATCCGCGAGTTGCGGAACGTGCTGGAGCGGGCGATCATCGTCAGCACCGACTCCACGCTCCGCATCGACGCTTCCGAGCTGCGCTCGGCCGCTGCGCCTGTGGATGCGTCGGCGGGGGCCGTTTCGCTCGAGGAGATGGAGCGTCGGCACATTCTCGACGTGCTCAGACAGACCGACGGCGCGATCGCCGGTCCAAAGGGTGCGGCGAAAGTTCTCGGGCTCCCACCGAGCACGCTACGCAGCCGGATGCAGCGGCTCGGCATCAAGGTCTGACGCGACGGCCCGCCGCGCCCGACGCGGCCGGCCGCGCCGGGGTTGTGGGTTCGTGGTGACGCAAGACCGGCAGACAACCTCTGGATGCACAGAGACTTGCGCAGCATCTGAGACCGGCCGCGGCACTTGGCACGCGCGTTGCCTAGCGGTTCGCCGTGATCCGTCTCTCCCACCATGAGAACAACGGCTCTCGAGTGGTCCGGCTCGAAGGGCGCCTCGATTCCGAAACCGTTCCAGAGCTGCGCGCGTTTCTGCGCGAGGCCGGCGAGGGAAGTTTGACTCTGGAACTCTCGGGGCTGGCCTCGATCGACCACGACGGACTGGCCGCTCTCATCTCACTCCGAAACGCGGGCTATGCGTTGCAAGGGGGCACACTGTACGTGAATCGTCTTCTCAAGGAGGCCAACCCATGACACCGGCGATCGTGTCGAAGTCTGCGTGCGGCCCTTCGCCCGAGGTCGAGGCCGAGTTGCTCGCGCGGCTCCGCGCCGGCCAGGAGGCCGCCTACGACGAGCTGGTCCGCCTGAGCGGCGGGCGCATGCTCGCGGTCGCCCGCCGCATGCTCCCCCGCGAGGCGGACGCGGAGGATGCGGTCCAGGAGGCGTTTCTGAGCGCGTTCAAGTCCCTGGACCGCTTCGACGGGCGCTCGCAGCTCAACACCTGGTTGCACCGCATCACCGTGAACGTGTGCCTGATGAAGCTGCGTTCACAGCGTCGCCGCGGCGGCCCGGATCGTCCGATCGAGGATTTCCTGCCCACGTTCATCGCCGACGGGCACCAGACGCGAGACTGCATCTCGTGGAAACCCGACGCCATTGCCGGCATCGAAAGGGCGGAGGTTCGGGACCTGGTTCGTGCCAAGGTCAACGAGCTTCCCGAGCATTACCGAGTCGTGCTTATGCTGAGGGACATCGAGGAGCTCAGCACCGAGGAAACGGCCGAGGCACTGGGCATGACCATCAACGCCGTCAAGACCCGATTGCACCGCGCTCGCCAGGCGCTGAGAACCCTTCTCGACCCTCATTTTTCCTCAACGGAGGCCCCATGACGAGCCCCGCGGCGTTTGGAACGCCGAAACCCTACATGACGTGCAAGGAGGTCATCGACTTCATCATGGCTTATCTCGACGGCGAGCTTGCCCCCGAGCAGCGCCACGAGTTCGAGCGGCATCTCAAGGTCTGCCCCTCGTGCGTGAACTATCTCGATTCGTACAAGCAGACGGTGCGGCTGGGCAAGGCCGCGATGCGGGATCCGGGTGAACCGGCGGTCGGGTCGGTTCCGGAAGCGCTGATCCGGGCGATTCGCGAGGCCCGCTCGAGGCGGCCGTGAGGCTCGTATGCCCGCCGAGATCGATCCATCGACCGAAGGAAGCGGCACCACGGGCATGCCCGACGTCCACGCCATCGCGTGCATGGAGGTGTGGGGCGGAAGCCAGGCGATTGACGCCGCGGTGAGTGTGCCGGGGAACGACGTGCACGTTCGCAGCGTTCCCTACCAGGGGGCCGCGGCCGGTGGAGACATCTATTACGTCTCGAACTGCGCGGCGGGGATCATCACCCGGTTTTTTCTTGCCGATGTGTCCAGTCATGGCCAGGACGTCGCGCACATCGCGTCGGAGCTGCGTGCGCTCATGCGCAGGCACATCAACACGGCGGACCAGTCGCGGTTCGCGGTCGCCCTGAACAGGGCGTTCGCGGCGCTCGACCTCGCGGGGCGATTCGCGACCGCGGTGCTGGTGACGTACTTTGCACCCACCGATCACGTCATCGTCTGCAACGCCGGGCACCCGCGCCCGCTGCTCTACCGCGCCGCGTGCGACCGGTGGGAGCTGCTCGACGCGTCGACGCCGGACATCCTCGCGTCGCGTCAGCACGGCAAGGAGGGAGTGGGGATCGCGAATCTTCCGCTGGGAATTCTCGATCCCACCGAGTACCAGCAGCTTGCGCTTCGGCTCGAGCCCGACGATCTTGTCGTCTTGTACACCGATGCGCTCATCGAGGCGACCGGCGCCGACGGGCGTCAGCTGGGGGAGGCCGGCCTTCTCGGGCTTGCACGCGCCCTCACAACCGCCGAGCGATGCGGCGCGGCGGCGGCGGCCCTGCATCGTCGCACACTGGAGCACACCGGCGGATCGGAGCTCGATGACGATGCGACCGTCATCGTCCTGCACCACAACGGTGTCGATCCGCCGCCCGGTCGCGGCATCGCCGGACGATTGACCACGTTCGCCCACATGCTCGGACTGGGGGCGGTCGATTCCGGACCGGGAATGAAATCCTGAATCCGGCGCTCGGGTGCGGCATCTCATCGTCGATGGCGCAGCTCATTCTCTTGCTCATGGCCGGATACGCGGGCGTTGGTGCGCTGTTTGGCATTGCGTTCATCACGATCGGAGCGGCGCGGATCGACCACGCCGCCCAGGGAGCTCCATGGACTTTTCGACTGCTCACCTGGCCCGGAGCGGCCGCGCTCTGGCCCTTGTTGCTGTCCAAGTGGAGGCGTTCCAGCCGGGGAGAACGACCATGACGCGTGCCCACCGACGATTGCACCTGGCGGCGTGGGTGGTTCTCTCGCCTGCGATTCTCGGCGTGCTCATCGCTGCGCTCGTCGTTCGGGCGCAGGCGCGTGCGCAGGTCGCGAGCGGCGCTTCGCATCCACACCATGAAGGAGCCCACCCGTGAGCGCGGGCTACACGTGGGTCCAATGGAGCCCGCACAAGCGGCTGTACGACGCCGTGGCCGCGGGCGCGGCGGGCGCGTACATCGCCATCTTCTTCGGGCTTACCAGAATCCTTTGGGGCGGCGAGGGGGCCTTCAGCGACGAGATCATCCTGATCCGCGCGACCGGCTCGTGCGCGATCGTCCTGCTGCACGTCATCCTGTGCATCGGCCCGCTGGCGCGGCTGGATCGGCGGTTCCTTCCCATCCTGTACAACCGGCGGCATCTTGGCGTGATGACGTTCCTGATCGCGCTGGTGCACGCGGCCGTCGTGCTCGGATACTACCACGGGTTCGGGGTGGTGAATCCGCTGGTCTCGCTGTTGACGAGCAACACGAGCTACGCATCCCTGCTCGCGTTTCCGTTCCAGATTCTCGGGCTGGGGGCGCTCGCGATCCTGTTCCTGATGGCGGCCACGAGCCACGACTTCTGGCTCAAGAACCTGTCGCCGGGGGTGTGGAAACGGCTGCACATGCTCGTGTACGCGGCCTACGCGCTGGTCGTGGGGCACGTCGCCCTCGGCGCACTCCAGAACGATCGAGCGCCGATCGCACCGGCGCTGATGTTCGGGGGCGTCGCGCTGGTGACGGGCCTGCACCTGGTGGCGGGCGCTCGCGAAATCCGGAGGGATGCGGGCGCGACACCCGCGGAAGGTCACGGCGAGCCGTGGATTGATGTCGGTTCCCCCGTCGACATTCCGGAGGACCGCGCTCGCATCGTGTGTGCGTCCGGGGGCGAACGCATCGCCGTCTTCCGGCACAAGGGTGAGATCTGCGCCGTTGCGAACCTGTGCGCCCATCAGGGCGGGCCGCTGGGCGAAGGCAAGATCATCGACGGGTGCATCACCTGCCCGTGGCATGGCTGGCAGTACCGTCCGCACGACGGGTGCTCCCCACCCCCCTTTACCGAAAAGGTCCCCACGTACCAGGTCCGCATCACCGCCGGACGTGTGCAGGTGAATCCCAACGCGCTCCCGCCCGGCTCGCCGACCACGCCCGCCGTCTTCTCGACAACGACGGAGACCGCCTGTGTCTGACGTGCCAGCCCCCAAGCCCGACCAGATCTACGTTGGCTACCTTCCGGTGCCGGCGCGCCAGAGGACGTTCCTGCGCTGGGCAGTTCCGGTGATGCTCTGGCTGCTGTGCGCTGCCAGCTTCCTCTGGGCCCGCTCGCAGCACTCTCCCGGCAACGCGGTCTGGGATCAGGCCCAGCCTGTCAAAGTCCACGGCGTGATCGTTGCGCACCCATACCCCATGCTGCTGGCGCAAAGACCCGACGGCGAATCCGAGTTCATTCTGCTGGTGGAAATGGGCAAGCGCGGCGGAGGCCAGCGCGCCGTAGCGCTTGACGGCAAGCCCGCCACCATCTCCGGGTGGCCGCTCAACCGCGACGGCCGGCGCATGATCGAGCTGGAACCGGGCGACGGCGGCCTTACCTCCGACCCGGCCGCGCACGCCCCCGAGCGCATCCCGGCTCCCACGCCCGTCGGCCGCATCACCCTGCGAGGCGTGATCGTCGATTCCAAGTGCTTCCTTGGCGCGATGAAACCCGGTGAGGGCAAGACGCACAAGGAGTGCGCCACGCTTTGCATCCGCGGCGGGATTCCGCCCATGCTCGTCACACGCGACAGCGCCGGTCGCGCGACCTACTACCTGCTGCGGGCTCCCGGCGGCGGTCCCATCGATCCAGCGATCCAGCCGCTGATCGCGGATCCTGTCGAGGTGACCGGCGATCATTCGATTTGGGGCGGGCTCAACATTCTGTCAATCGAGCCCGCGGATGTGCGACGTCTCTGAGAGGCGTAACCAAGGCCGAGTCGCGGCATCTGATGGGTGCGGGCCCGGCTTACCGCCCGCTCACGAGGTTCCCCCATGCATCCGAGATTCGCCCTTGTAGGTCTGCTTGCAGTGTTTGGCGCATCAGCGCTGGCCCAGCCCGCAGCTTCGTCTCCGCCACCGGCCTCCGCAACTCAGGCACGGACCTTTGTCGTCGGCGACACCGGGCGGACGTTCAAGTCGAGCGCGGCTCTCGGCAGCATCCTCGCGGTTCACTTCCTGCCCGAAGCGGCCTCGGAGCATTCCAGGTCGGTCATCCGGGAGTATTCCGCCGGAGCGCCGACGCTGGCGGGCGTCCGGCACATCATTGTGTCCGCGGAGTCGCCCGAGACGTTCAAGACATCGCTCGAGGGCCTTCCGAGTGGCTCCATCCCGGCGTACCGCGACGCCGAGGGTCGTCTGGCCGCGCGGTTCAACGTCCCGCCCGCCCAGGACACGGTCATAGTTCTCGACAGTGCCGGTCGGGAGATCTACCGCCACTCCCAGATGCACGACCAGGCGCACACACCCTTCAAGGAGTTCGCCGCCAGGATCGCCGAACTCACTCGCGACAAGGAGAGCGCCGAGGCGAACCTCGACTCCTCCGGCCTAGCCCTCCAGGGCTACGACCCGACGGCGTACGTCGACGAGCACAAGGCGGCGCCGGGCGACAAGCAGATCCAGTCTTCCTTCCGCGCCGTCACGTATCGCTTCGCCTCCGCCTCTGCCCGCGAGAAGTTCAACGCCGACCCGGCCAAGTATCTCCCCGCGTACGGCGGCTGGTGCGCCACCGCCATGGCCAAGAACGACAAGGTCGAGATCGACCCGCGGAACTTCAAGGTCACGGGCGGCCGCCTCTTCCTTTTCTACAAGGGGCTCTTTGGGAACGCCCTCAACGACTGGAACAAGGACGAGCCCGGCTTGACGGCCAAGGCGGACGCGAACTGGGCGAAGATCATCTCGAGCACCATGCCCGACAAGTGACCTTCACGGCCGCACGAACGTCGCATCCAAACAGCGAAGGAGCCCACCACATGATCGCCTCGATCGCCGCCATCGCCGCATCCGCCCCCGAATCACGGCCCCCTGCACCGGCGCAGGACTGCGCACCCGTCGCCGGTCCGCTGATCCAAACCCTCCGAGACCTCCGCTCTCTTCTTGGCGAGCTGAGCGGCCCCCAGTATTCGCAGCGTGCCGGCGAGCTGTTCGCCGACAGCAGCATCGGCGGCCACGTCCGCCACGTGCTGGATCACGCCCGGGCCCTCGCCGAGGGCTGGCGCGTCGGCACGGTGGACTACGACCACAGGGCCCGCGGTACGAGCATCGAAACGGACATCGTCGCCGCCGACGCCGAACTGGCACGACTGATCGGCGCCGTCGAGCACCTCTCTCGCCTGGACGCCGACGACGCCATCGGCGTGCGCATCCTCCCCTCGCGTGACGCCCAGCCGGTCACGCTTTCGTCCACGCTCGCCCGCGAGCTCGCGTTCGTGCTCAGCCACACCATCCACCACAACGCCACGATCCGCGGCATGGTCCTTGCGATCGGCGAGCGCGTGCCCGAGTCGTTCGGCTACGCACCGTCCACGCTGGCCCACAGGGGCCGGTGCGCTGCGCGGTGTGAAGCCGCGGGGTCCGCATGTGCACGGTGACCGCCATCTGCCCGCCGCCGAGCTGCGGCGGCGCGGCCCGGCCTCTGATGCGCCTCACCTGCAACCGTGACGAGCAGCGCTCACGCGAGGCGTCGATCGGGCCGGCATTCCGCTCGCTCAAGGATCGGCGCGCCGTCATGCCGATCGACCCGCCCTCCAATGGCACCTGGATCGGCGCGAACGATGCCGGGATCGTTGCCTGCCTCCTCAACGGGAACCCCGCGCGCGGCCCGGGTGCGCGACGGGGATGGCCGGAGCGCCTCTCCCGCGGCCGGATTGTTCCCGATTTGCTGGCCGCTGATTCGCTCGAGGCGGCCTTCGAAGTCGCGTGCGAGATCGACGCCGACGACTTTCCTTCGTTTCGAGCGCTCGTGCTCGCCGACGGCCGCCATTTCGTCGCCTATTCAGACGGCAGGTCCATCCACGTCACCGAGCCGGTCCCGCTCGGCGGCCCGCTGATGCTCACATCTTCCGGCCTGGGCGACGCTCTGGTCGACCCGCCCCGCCGTGCGCTGTTCAGGCTGATGCTTTTGAACAGCCCGGACGTGCTCCGATCCGTGGCGAGCTTCCACGCCCACCGCTGGCCGGACCGCCCGCACGTGAGCGTCCTCATGTCGCGCCCCGACGCCCGGACGGTCAGTCGAACCATCGTCGATCTGCACGCCGACGCCATCGAGCTTGTCCACCGCCGCCTCGACGATGGCCTCCATCCCGCGGACGGCAACGAGTGCTTCCGCCTCGGCTTCAATCGCACGGAGGTCGCCGCGTGATCGCCACCCGTCCGAGCGCCGCCGCCGCGGCATTGACTCATCGGGAGACGCCGCTCGGAGGCGACCGGCTCCCCGGTTGGGAACTTCCGCTCTACAAACTCGACGCCTTCCTCACGCGCCTGATGCACTGGGAGTTCTGGCCGTCGTGGGTGACCTACGCCCCGCTCGTTCCCTACATCCTCTGGTTGGGAGTCCGCCATTGGCGGGCCGGTGGCGTGATGGCCTGCACGCACGCCAATCCCGGCATCCCGCTCGGCGGGATCGTCGGCGAGTCCAAGTGGGACATCCTGCAACTCCTGCCGGCGGAGTCGATCGTCCCTTGCGCACTCATCACGCCCGGGCCCTTGGACGAGCGCCTGGCCCATCTCAACCAGGTGGTTCGCGAGCGTGCCTGGACCTGGCCCATCGTTCTCAAGCCCGATGTCGGCCAGCGCGGCCAGGGCGTGTGCATCATCGCTGGCCCCGCCGAGGCCCGCAAATACCTGGCGCGTCGGCCGGGCAGGGTTCTCGCCCAGGCCTATCACCCCGGGCCGTTCGAGGCGGGCGTTTTCTTCGTTCGTCTCCCGACCGAGCACCGCGGGCGCATCTTCTCCATCACCGACAAACGTTTTCCCACGGTCGTGGGCGACGGGCGTTCGACGATCCGCGCGCTGGTCTGGCGTCATCCGCGGTATCGAGTCCAGGCTCGCGCCCACCTTGCCAATCTCGGCGCCCGGACCGACGAGATTCCCGCCGCCGGGGAGCGCGTGAAGCTGGGCGATATCGGCAACCACTGCCGCGGCTCGCTCTTCCTCGACGGATCGCACCTGATCACGCCGGGCTTGACGAAGGCCATAGACCAAATCGCGCAGAGAGCCGCCGGGTTCTTCTTTGGCCGCTTCGACATCCGCTACTCCGATCCCGAAGCGCTCAAGCGCGGCGAGGGGTTCCGGATTGTCGAGCTCAACGGGCTGCTCTCCGAGTCTACGAACATCTACGATCCCGGCACCTCTTTCTGGAGCGCACAGAGAACCCTGCGGGAGCAATGGCGCCTCGCGTTTGCGGTGGGGGCATGTTGCAGATCAGCCGGCAGGC
>DASZWV010000447.1:0-3392 GCA_035546115.1 Phycisphaerales bacterium | reverse complement strand
ATCTCGACGCTGGCGGTCAAGCGCGACGTCCAAGTGGCTCTCGGCAACTTCGAGGCCGCATTCGAATGTCAGCGCAAACTCATGCAAACTACGCCCAGTGCGCCAGAGGCTAGCGCTGTCGCCAAGATCACGGAGGTCCTGCGCCTGGCTGTACTGGCGTCGGCATCGAAGAAAACGGACGATGCGTTCGATGCGTTCGAGACGGGGATGCGGCGTAACGAGGAATTCTTGGATCCAAAGGCCAAGGATTGGCAGGCCCTTCCGGCTCCCGGCCATGTCATGCCGCACTTGGAGTCCGCTATTTCCGATTTGATTTCCTTTTACTCACAGTGCGCGATCGACTCCAAACGTCAGTCGAGGGCGATCGACTTTCTATCAGCGATTCGGACCGGCCGGGCTGACCGCCTGGGCCAATCGCACCCGTACACGCTCTCGCTGGATGCACCTTTGGAAAAGCTTCGAGCGAAGTGAAGTCCTTCGGTTCACTTCAAGTTCTCTCTGGCGTTCCTCCGCGTCCGCGTTCCTCCGCTGCCTCCGATCATTTCGCGCCCCCATCTTGGAGAGTGTCGCCTTCGTCGAGGAGAGGACGTGGTTAGGCTTGGTCCGTGGAGCTGACTCCCCTTCGCTACTTTCGCGCGATCGCGCAGCACGGGCACATGACCAGGGCCGCGCGGGCGGTGGGTGTGTCGCAGCCGGCGCTCTCGGCGATGCTCTCGAAGCTGGAGCGTGAGGTCGGGGCGGAGCTGCTGCACCGGACCGGCCGCGGCGTGGAGTTGACGGAGGCCGGGCGGGTGTTTCTGCTGCACGCCGAGGATGCCCTGCGGGGTGCCGAGGCGGGGGTGCGGGCGGTGCGCGAGCTGGCGGGGCTGGAGCGCGGCTCGATCCGCGTGGGCGGCGGGGCGACGGCGACGGCGTATCTGCTGCCGCCGGTGGTGTCGGCGGTGCGGCGGGCGCACCCGGGGCTGCGGTTCTATGTGCGCGAGGCGGGGAGCAACGCGGTGAGCGCGGCGGTGCTGAGCGGAGAGCTGGACCTGGGGATCGTCACGCTGCCGGTGCGCGAGGTTGATGCGACCGGACCCGGCGGGCTTGAGGTGATGCCGCTGGTGGAGGATGAGCTGCGGTTGATCGTGCCGAAGTCGGATTCACCACCGAGAACACCGAGTGCACAGAGGAAGGCGGGGAGGAGTGAGGGGGGCAGAGTGAATCCACAGGATCTCTCTGTGTTCTCGGTGCTCTCGGTGGTGAAGTTCGGTTTTCGGTGGAAGGACCTTGCGGGCGTGCCGGTCGTGGCGTTCGAGGCGGGAACGGCGGTGCGGGGGCTCGTGGATGAGGCGGCCGCGCGGGCGGGGGTGGCGCTGAGCGTGGTGATGGAGTTGCGGTCGATCGAGTCGATCAAGCGGATGGTGGAGGCGGGGATCGGGGTCGGCTTCGTCTCGCGGTTTGCGCTCAGGGAGGGCGAGGGGCTGGCTTGCCGGGATGGGGCGCTGTCGCGGAAACTGGCGGTGGTGCGGCGGCGGGACCGGGCGGCGAGCGCGGCGGTGCGGGAGTTTGAGCGGGTGCTGAAGGAGACGGCGGGGAAATACGAGGCGCGAACGAAGTGAGCGCGGGGAGATGCTCGCGAATCGCTCGCCCCGTTCGCGGCTCGTACCGTGTGGGAATGCACATCGCGTTCGTCATCCCGGCGCACAACGAGGAGCTGCTCATCGGGCGGACGGTGGCGGCGTGCGCAGCGGCGGGGACGGCGTGCGGGGAGCCGTTCGAGATCGTGGTGGTGTGCGATGCGTGCACGGATCGGACGGCGCAGATCGCCGCGGCCGGCGGGGGGCGGGTGGTGGAGGTGAACAAGCGGATCATCGCGGGTGTGCGGAACGCGGGGGCACGGGCGGCGATCGAGACGGGCGCGGAACTCATGCTGTTCGTGGATGCGGATACCGCGCCGCCGGTGGCGAGCGTGCACGAGGCGATCGAGCTGGTGAAGGGCGGGGCGATCGGCGGCGGGGCATCGGTGGCGTTCGACGGGACGATCCCGCTGTATGCGCGCGCGGTCCTGGGGGTGTTCAATGCGGCGTTTCGGTGGCTGCGGCTGACGGGCGGGTGCTTTCTGTTCTGCACGCGGGCCGGGTACGAGGCCGTGGGCGGGTGGGATGAGACGCTGCTGGTGAGCGAGGAGATCACCATGGCGAACATGCTCAAGAGACACGGTCGCTTCGAGATCGTGCCGACCCCGGTGGTGACGAGCGGGCGGAAGCTGCGGACATACTCGGCGTGGGAGGTGCTGTCGCTCGTGCTGCGGGGGATCTTTCTGCCGAACCTGCGGCGGGATCGCGGACAGCTCGACCTGTGGTATGGGCCGCGTCGGGAGGATCCGCACGATGCGGCCCACGGGGGTTGACAGACCCGCCGCGGCATGGTGGAATGGGAACAGGAGGCCGCGATGACGAAGCGAAAGATCGCGAAGAAGTCTGCCGGGAAGAAGACCACGCCGAAGACGGCGCGGAAGAACGGGATGGTGGCGCGGCGGGCGGACCTTGGGGCGGATGTCTCGACGTACTTTGCGAAGCTGTCGGGGTGGCACGCCGCGCTCGCCAAGCGTCTGGACAGGATCGCCCGCAAGGCGGCGCCGAAGGCGAGCGCGGCCGTGAAATGGGGCATGCCGGTGTACGAGCACCATGGGATGCTGTGCTACATCCGAGCGCGGCCGAAGTACGTGGCGTTCGGGTTCTATGGGCAGGCGGTGGGGCTGAGCGACCCAAAGGGGCTGATGGAGGGAACGGGCAAGGGGATGCGGCACATCAAGATCCGGCCCGGGGATGCGGTGGATGAGGCGTACCTGGTCGGGCTTGTGAGGCAGGCCGCGGCGGAGAATGAGCGGGCGTGATCGGCTACGCTCGGCCCGTGTTCAGGAACGCGCAAGGAAGATTCGACGGCCGGCTGTTCATGGGCGTGTGCCTGGGGGCGGGCTCGTTCATCGGCGTGGCGATCAAGATGCTGATGTCGTTCGATGGGGACATCTCGCCGTTCTGGATGTGGGCGGCGCCGGGGGCGGTGATCCTGGTCGGGGCGTCGGTGTGGTTCTCAACGTGGCGGCGGGACTCGCAGATCCGGGAGCGGATCGAGAGGTCGCGCCGGGTGGAGCGGCCGGAGCGTGAATCGGCCGAGTGAGCCCGGATGCCTGGACCTGGCGGCACGAACGAGCATCGCATGAAAACGTGGCATAAGTGCCTTTGATTGCTTCTCTCAAATCAATCGATTGGATTCATGATCGGGGGGATGCGATAGTTGCCTCGGAAGCACAAGGAGATCGCCCATGACCGCCGGCACGAAGAACCCGTTCAACGCGAAGAAGACCCTCACCACCAGGCACGGCACGTACACGTACTACGCGCTGGATG
>DASZWV010000446.1:0-1557 GCA_035546115.1 Phycisphaerales bacterium | reverse complement strand
GCGCGGGTCGCGGCGCTCGTGCTCGTGTGCGGAGCACCGTCGCATCCGCTGCGGACGTTTCGTGGCGCCGCGCAGCTTGAAGAGCTGCTGCCGACGATCCAGAAGTGGATCCAGCGCGTGCCGGGCGTCATCAACCGGGTGACGAGGGCGACGCTGCCGACGCGGCTCGCCTACGAGATCGCGACACGGCTGGAGATCAGAAGAGAGCTGGTCGAGCCAGCCGACTTCATGCCGTACCTGGAGGGCATGGCGCGGATCGACGCGCGGTTGTTCGTGGCGATGCTGTCGTCCGCCGGGGCGCACTCCGCGGTGGAGATGTTGCCGACCGTGGCGGTGCCGACGCTGGTGGTGGCCGGAGGCCGAGACGGATTCACCCCGCCGGAGCGCAGCAGAGAGATGGCCGCGGCGATTCCTGGCTGTGAGATACTAGAGATCCCACACGCGTCGCACACCGCGCCGATCGAGCAGCCGCAGCTGGTGGACGCGACGATCCGCGAGTTCCTCGATCGTCGTCTCGGCTAGACCCGGGAGTTGAGTGGTGAGGTTCTCACCCTGGTGGGGACAGTTGAACCCCGGTCGTGCGGCGATTGAATTCGATTCGGCGTCAGCACTGTGATCGTTGCGTTTTTCGTGAGGCTGGTCGCCGAAATTCATCGCTTTTTTGAGGGCGATCGTGCAAGGTCGCGGGCATCGCAGCAGGCCAAGCACGGGGGAAATCAGTCGCTTCGGCCCCTGCGAGACCAGGAAAAAAGTCATGGAAACCGACAAGTCAATGACACGCCCTGTCCTCCGTCGCCCGGACGACGACAACGATGGTCTGGTGGCGCTGCCGCCGATCCCTCTCGTTCGCCAGCGCCTGCGTGCTTCCGTCAAGGACTTCGCTTCTTCCCAGCCCGGTCGCCGCGCGGCCGCCCTCGCGGCGGTCTGGATTGCCGCTACCGGTTGTGAGGCTGACCTCAACCACTACGACCCGGAGGAGGCCCTCCGGACGTACCGTCTGATCGAGTCCGAGCTGCGCGCCGAGCTGCGCATCAGCCTGGGCCGCGCGATCACGAACGAGCCGCACGCGGCCACGCGCAACACGATGATCAGCATGCTCGAGCACCTCGAGGAGCTCGAGGCCGCTGCCGTCGCGCCGCGCCCGGCCCGCCGCCGCCGCCGCCGCTAGTCTGTTCTTCCCACCCCGACCCTCCACCTGGGGCCGATGGTTCCGCGAAGGTGAGCCGGGGGGCTCGCTGGCTGGACCACCGGCCCTGGTTTCGTTGCCGCACCTGTAGCAAATCAGGGTTGGCGGGGACGGGGCGGGACGCGTAGGTTGCCGCCATGCGGATCGGCACGATGTTCCTGGGGACGGTGGATTCGGTCGGACCGGAGTCGATCCAGACCAAGTTCTTCGTGCTGGGCGTCCCGCTCGTGCCGATGAGCTCGCACTACGTGATCTCGGAGAGCGTCGGCGGGATTACCGGGTTCGAGATCCCGCTCCACGGCAAGAGCGTGGGCCTGGGCTACCTGCGGGTGGCGACGTGGATGGTGGCGCTGGTGTGCGGGGTGTTCTAC
>DASZWV010000445.1:0-8834 GCA_035546115.1 Phycisphaerales bacterium | reverse complement strand
TCTCGCACGAGCGCACAACGAGCGGCGCGTGTCAGGAATCCATCGCTGTGCCCCCCGGCCGCGCTTCGGAGCGTTCCCCATGTAGTGACCGCGACGCGGGCGAGGTCGACGTCGGACGACGTACCACCCGATGAAAACGGGAAGCTCACGCGACTGAACCAAGCCCAAGCGATCGCCGCGAGCAGGAGAAGCGCGATCGTCGTCCTCGGCACGAGTGCAACAAGACGATGGCGCGTGATCGTCGCACGCGACGGTTCGATGTCCGGTGTCCCGCACTCCGGGCAGATGACCGGCTTGGGGGGTTCGGCGGGCGTGGGCATCTGGGGAGTTTACAGATGGGCGGGCCTGGGGTGCCGAAGACACGGGCTTCGCATCGGGGAACCAACCCGATTTCTCACGGGCCGGAAAGCCCGTGCCACGGGGGCCTTGCCAACAATCGGGGTATGGCACGAAACGGCGCGCAGCGGAAGATTCGCGAAATCAAGGGGAAGGCGAGGGAGGCTGTTGCGCGGGCGGCGCGCGGGGCGGAGCGGGGCGCGGCGGCGCTCGAGAACCTGGCGAAGGGGACGTCGATCAACTCCGAGCAGATGCTCACCCTTCGCGATCTGTTCTGGAACAACGTGGTGCGCGACATGCTCAACGGGCTGTCGATGCTGCTGGAGGCCCAGCCGGAGCTGTTCGATGGGCGCTTCGGGGTGCTGACGCGGCAGGGGGAGCGGATCCCGATCGCGCACGTGTATCCGCTGTTTGCGTGCTCGGTGCCGGGGACTCAGACGGAGCGGGACATGTCGGCCGCGGTGCAGTGCACGGTGTTCCGGATCACCACGCCGGAGGGGGAGGTGTTCACGCTGCCGGTGCAGGAGATCCGGGCGATCCACACGATGACGGCGGAGCTGATCGAGAAGCTGCAGGCGCTGTCCGAAAAAGAGGCGGAGGGCGATGAGGAAGGGGAAGAGCCGAAGCCGTTCGGCCTGGCCGCGTTCACCGCGCTGCCCAAGCCGCCGGTGATTGCCGCCCCGGAGGGGCCGACGGAATGACGGGGTGGCTGGGTGACAAGGTGACGGGGTGATAGTGGATTTCACCCGGTCACCTTGTCGCCTTGTCGCCTTGTCGCCTGTTCATTTCCCCGCCTGGCGCTTCGTCTGAACGCGGCTCGACGGCGTATCGATGTTGGTCTATATTTTGTTCCGGCCAGGAGGTGTGATGCGGACACTCGTCGCGATCCCGGTGTACAACGAGGAGAAGTATGTCTGCCGCGTGCTGGCGAAGGTGCTGCACTTTGCGCAGGATGTGCTGGTGGTGGATGACGGCTCGACGGATGCGACGGTGGCGACGCTCCCGAAGCTGCCGGTGGATGTGATCCGGCACGCGCGGAACCGGGGGTATGGGCGGTCCTTGCAGGATGCGTTCAACTGGGCGGACATCAACGGGTACGACTGGGTCATCACGATGGACTGCGATGAGCAGCACGAGCCGGCGGCGATTCCGGAGTTCATCGCGGCGATTCGCGAGGGGACGGCGGATGTGGTGAGCGGGTCGCGGTACATGGTCGTGAATGGCGGAGATCATCCGCCGCCGGAGCGGCGGGCGATCAACGCGCAGATCACGGCGGAGCTGAACGAGCGGCTGGGGCCGTCGGGGTTGAGGCTGACCGATGCGTTCTGCGGGTTCAAGGCGTATCGGGTGGAGTCTCTGCGGCGGATGCGGCTGACGGAGACGGGCTACGCGTTTCCGATGCAGTTCTGGGTGCAGGCGGCGGCGCTGGGGCTGCGGGTGCGCGAGCTGCCGGTGAAGCTGATCTACAACGACCCGAACCGGAACTTCGGCGGGCCGCTGGATGATCCGCAGAATCGCCTGCGGCACTACCGGCGGGTGCTGCACTGCGAACTGGAGAAATGGGCGGATCGTCTGCCGCGGGAGGCGCTGGTGGGGGTGGATGGGGCGAGCGACTGAAGAGCGGGCTTCGGAGTCAGGCACTCGGCGTTGGGCACTGGGCACTCGGCGCTAAGAATGAGGGCGGTTGCGATGGCCGAGGAAACGCAGATCAGCATCCGGCCGTCGGGGAGGGAGTGGAGCGCGATGCTTGCCGCGGATGGCGATGCGCGTTCGCGCCGGTTTCGGGAGGAGCTGGGGCTGCCGGTGGACCGCCCGGTGATCGTGTCCGGGCACCAGGCGCAGGTGTGGCATCCGGGGATTCTGGCCAAGGCGATGGCGTCGCGGGCGGCGGCGGATCGGGTTGGGGGGGCCGGGGGAGAGCGCGCAGCTTTCGTGTGGCTTGTGGTGGACCAGGATGACCACGAGCCGTTCGAGGTGCGGTATCCGGTGCGGCTGGCGGATGGGCGGCTGGAGCGGCGGGTGTGGCGGATGGATGGGGGCGCGGGGCTCGCGGGGCATGAGCACGTGCCGACGGCGAACCGGGCGATAGCGCGCCGGGTGACTGCGCCTTCGCTTGCGCCCGGGGAGGCGTTCGCGAGCGCGGGGGTTGGGGCGGGGCTTGAGCGGATCGCGGGGGCGATGCGCGGGCGCGAGGGGGAGGCTTCGGCGGCGCGGCAGGTGGCGCTGGCGACGATGGACCTGATGCGGGAGGTGTGCCCGGCGGATGCCGTGGTGTTCGCGACGGCGATCGCGCGGACGACGCTGTTTGCGGAGGTGGTGGCGCGCCTGCGGGCGGATGCGCGGGCGGCGCGGGAGTCGTACAACGCGGCGGTTCGGGAGCATCCGGGCGCGGGTGTGGCGGAGCTCGCGGCCGATGAGCTTCCGCTCTGGCACGTGCCGGCGAAGATCGGGGCGGCGCGCCGGAAAGTGACGGCGGCGATGCTGGGGTCGGCGCCGGCGACGGAGCTTGCGCCCCGGGCGCTGCTGATGACGGGGCTCATGCGGTGGGCGGGGGGCGACCTGTTCGTGCACGGGCTTGGCGGGGCGGGCGCGGATGGGGCGGGCGGGTATGACTGCATCACGTCGCGGTGGCTGAAGGACTGGCTGGGGGCGGCGCTGGCGCCGACGGCGATGGTGACGGCGACGGTGCGGCTGGAGATTCCGGCGCCGGGCGGGGCGATCACGCCGGAGCAGATCGCGCGGGCGCGGTGGGTGGCGCACTCGGCGCGGCATCGGCCTTCGCTGCTGGGGGATTCGCAGGCGGAGGCGGCGCGGGGCGAGGCGGTGGCGACGCTGCGGCGGCTGCGGTGGAAGCGGGATGCGGCGTCGAAGCGGCTGAAGCTGGAGGCGTATCGGGGGCTGCACCGGACGCTCGAGGGCGTGCGGGCGCGCCGGGCGGCCGATCTGGCGCGGCTGGAGGCGGAGGCGGCGAGCGCGGCGTCGCGGCGGGAGGAGGCGGAGATCATCGCCGACCGGACGTGGGCCTGGCCGCTGTATGAAGCGGGGCAGATCGCGGGGTTGAGGGGTGCGATCGAGCGCGAGTTCGAGTGAGGAGAAGGCGTCGAGGCGTCAAGGCGTCGAGTGGTGCCGGTGCAGGAGCCACTTGAGCTCGGCGAGCCTGAGGGCCTGCGAGAGGGCGAGGTAGACGATGCCGCCGAGGCCGATGGCGAGGAGCGTTCGCACGAGCTGCATCGCCCAGGTCGGCGGCGAGGGGTACAGGCGGAGGAGGAGCCAGACGGCGGCGCCCATGAGCGCGGTGGCGAGGAGGGACTTGGCGATCGCGACGCGGGCGTGGTGGTCGAGGACGCGGTGGTGGGCGCCGAGGCGGCGGAGCATGCGGGCGCAGAGCGTGCCGAGGATGATGGACTGCAGGATGGCGCTGATCGCGGTGGACCACGCGAGGCCGGCCTCGCGGACGTTCGGGATCCAGATGAGTGAGAGGTTGAGCGCGACGTTGAGAACGATCATGAGCAGCGAGACCTTCATGGGCGTGGCGGTGTCGCCCTGGGCGTAGAAGGTGCGCGTGAAGACCTGGTTGAGGGAGTAGGCCCAGATGCCGGTGGAGAACGCGCCGAGGATGTGGGAGGCGCGGCGGATGCTCGGCTCGCTCCAGCCGGTGTGGCCGTGGCCGTAGAGGAGGGAGACGGCCTCGGTGCGGAGGAGGATCAGACCGAGCGTCGCCGGGAAGCCGACGTAGAGCGAAAGGCGGACGGCCCGCCGGAGGGTCTCGGTGAAGTGGTCGGGCTCCCTGGCGTGGCGGGCGAGGAGAGGGAAGGCCGCGCTGGCGATGGCGATGCCGAAGACGCCGAGGGGGAACTGGTAGAGTCGCGCCGTGAGGGCGAGGAGAACGTTGGAGCTCTCGTCGAGCGGGTAGGTGAGGCCGAGCATCGTGGGGCCGATCCAGATGGGCCACATCGCGATGAGCGTGTCGAGGAAGGTGTTGAGCTGGAGCGTGCCGAGGCCGACGGCGACGGGGATGAACTTGCGGAGCATGCTCCGGGCGCGCGGCCGCGCGGCGGACCAGGCGCGGGTGAATGAGAAGTGGCGGCGGAGCAGGCTCGCGAACCAGAGGCATTGCGTGAGGCCGCTGAGGACCGTCGCGGCGCCGAGGATGTAGGCGAGACTCTGGCCGGCGAACTGGTGCGTGAGCATGAAGTACGCGCCGGTGGCGACGACGAAGGTGTTGAGGATGATGGGCCCGCTGGCCGCGCGGCCGTAGCGGCCGTGCACCTGGAGCATGCCGGCCTGGATGGCGACGGTGCAGATCAGGGGCATGAAGGGGATCATGACCATGATGAGCTTGATGGAGAGGGCGAACTTGAGATAGGCCAGGTCGTCGTCGGCGCGGGGCTTGAGCAGGAGGACGAGCAGGAGGACGGCCTCGATGAGGACGGTGAGGGCGGTGGTGATGAGGCCGAGGGCGGTGATGGTGAGGGAGGCGAGGCGGTCGGCGTCCTGGCGGGAGGCGCGCGCGGCGTCGCTGTACTCGGGGATGAACGCGGCGGAGAGGGCGCCCTCGCCGAAGAGGCGGCGGAACATGTTGGGGATGGCGAAGGCGGCCTGGAAGGCGGAGGAGATGTAGCCGACAGGGAAGATGCGGCCGATCACGACGTCGCGGATGAGGCCGCCGAATCGCGAGCCGAGCGTGACGAGGCTGGTGGCGCGGACGGCGCGGGAGAGCTCGGATTTCGGATTGAGGATTTCGGGTTGGGGATTCTCAGACAAGGCCGGCTCCGCGGGCGCGATGGCCGGGGATCATCGGATGAACAGGAGCCAGTTCAGCACGAGCACGGGGAGGAGGATGGCGAGGGCGTAGAGGGAATAACCGAAGAAGGACGGTGGGCGCGTGCCGAGGCCGGAATCGCCGGATCGCTCGTGGGTGGAGGCGACGATGGAGCGGACCATGAAGTTGGGGCCGTTGCCGATGTACGTGAGCGCGCCGAAGAAGACCGCGCCGAGGGAGATGCCCACGAGCAGATTCGGACCGTTGAGCTGCTGGAGCTGCCGGATGCCCTCGGCGTTCATGGGAAGGTCGCTTGCGCCGAGGGCGGCCTGGAGGAACGAAACGTAGGTCGGCGCGTTGTCGAGCACGGCCGAGAGGCCGCCGGTGAGGAAGTAGAACTGCGTGGGCGAGTGCAGGCCGAGCTGGGCGGCGTGGATGCGCAGGTACTCCAGCGCCGGGACCATGGTGAGGAAGATTCCGGCGAAGAGGACGGCGACCTCGCGGACGGGCTCGAGGGAGAACTGGTTGGCGTCGTGGTGGTCGTCGGCGGAGAGGCGATAGGCGAGGACGGCCATGACGATCTGGAAGGTTGCGCCGACGGGGATGTGCGCGAGCGCCTCGACGCCCGCCCCGGCGAGGATCGGATCGATGAAGACGCCCGCGACGAGCAGGAGCAGGCAGAGCATGCTGGGAAGCCCGGAGACGACGAGCACGCCGGAGCCGGGATCGGGCTGGTCGTCGGCGCGGCCGCGGGGGAGGCGGGTGTCGGCGATGTAGAACATGCCGAGGAGGCAGCCGTTGACGAGGAGCCACATGGGCCAGAGGGTGGTCGTGGGCCAGGTGAAGGGGACGCCCTTGAGGAATCCGAGGTAGAGGGGCGGATCGCCGACGGGGGTGAGCGCGCCGCCGCAGTTGGAGACGATGAAGATGAACATGACGACGTGGAAGGGGCGGAGGCGGCCGCGATTCATGCGCATGAAGGGGCGGATGAGCAGGACGCTTGCGCCGGTGGTGCCCAGGAGGTTGGCGAGGACGGCGCCGGCGGCGAGCAGGGCGGTGTTGCGCAGAGGCGTGGCCTGGGAGCGGATGTGCACGAGGATGCCGCCGGAGGCGACGTAGAGGCCGCCGACGAGGGCGATGAAGGCGTAGTACTCGACGGCGGCGTGGAGCATCGCGCCGCCGCCGCGGCCGGTGGGGCCGCCGAAGCCGAAGAGATAGAAGCCGAGGATGGAGCCGCCGAGCAGGAAGGCGACCGCGGGGTACTTCGAGTGCCAGAAGCGGGGCGCGACGATGGGCGCGACGGCGATCGTGAGCAGGAGGAGCGCGAACGGGAGGCAGAGCCAGAGCGGGGTGGGATCGTCCGAGGCGAGGGGGATGAGCACGGCGAGCAATCCGCCGGCGGCGATGCCGACGAGCGCGCCGAGGATCCATGCCAGTCTGGACGGTGGATAGACGCTCATGGCCCGGGCCGCTTGGAGAGGAGCGTGATGATTGACGCGCCGATCGCGGCGAGCGTGATGCCGCCGCAGTTGGCGAGGTAATCATCCAGGGCGCAGTCGCGATGGACCCAGGGGATCGCCTGGAGGCCCTCGTCGAGCGCGGCGTACGCGCAGGCGATGAGGAACGCGCGGAGGACGGTCGCGTGGGCGAGGGGTTTTCCCACGTAGCCGGTGGCCCAGAGGATCGCGAACCAGGTTCCGAAGGCGGTGAAGTGCACGATGAGGTCGGGACGCTGGATGTAGGGAACGTGGACCTCGAGCGCGGGCCAGTGCGTGGCGGTGAACAACGCCAGGGCGTAGAGCCAGAAGGCGATGCGGATGTGCGTGCGGTGGCGCGCAAGCGCGAGCGCGAGACGGGCGATCACGTCCCGGCCTCGGCGGCGGCGGGCCTGGACTTGGCGGGGCGGCGCGTGGTGACGACGGGCTTGGACGTCGCGGCCTGCGCGGCGGCCTTGAAGGCGTCCCACTCGGAGACGAGGCCCTGGGCGAGGGCCTTGTAGTCGAGCGCTCCGGGGCAGAACGGGGCGTATTGGAAGATCGTCTGGCCGAAGCTGGGGCACTCGGCGAGCTTGATGTTGCGGCGGACGGGCGGGTCGAAGACGCGCGCGCCCTTCCAGGGGAGGTCGGCGGCGGACGAGCGGGCCTGCTCGAAGAAGGATGCGAGATCCTGGACAACTTCCTTGACGTGGGAGGAGGCGGGGTCGTGCATGCAGAGGACCACGCCGCTGACGGTGAGCTTGGGGTTGACGGTCTGGCCGACGAGCTGCACGGTCTCGAGGAGCTTGCTGACGCCTTGCAGGGCGAGGAAGTGGGCCTGCATGGGGATCAGGACCTCGCGGGCGGCGGCGAGGCCGTTGAGCGTGAGGACGCCGAGCGAGGGCGGGCAGTCGATGAGTATGAACTCGAAGCCCGAGTCCTTCTCCCCCCCACCGCCGCCCCCACCGCCCCCCCCAGCGCCGCCGCGGGAGAGGCGATCGAGCACGGTGCGCAGGCGCGTGGTGCGTTCGGCGGGGGTGATCTCGGAGAGCTCGGTCTCGAGGCCGGCGAGATCGGTCTCGGCCGGGAGGACGGCGAGATTGTCGCTGACGGAATAGACGGCGGGCGCCGGGTCCATGGTCGGGTCGACGAGCAGGTCGTAGACCGAGCGTGCCTGCGGGTTGATCTCGTCGCGCACGGGGAACGACGAGGGATCGACGCCCAGGTGCAGGGAGGCGTGGGCCTGCGGGTCCAGATCAACGACGAGCGTCCGTCGGCCGAGCCGGGCGATTCCGGCGGCGAGGTTGACGGTCGTGGTCGTCTTGCCGACGCCCCCCTTCTGGTTCATCAGCGCGATGATGCGCGACGAAGGGAACGGCTTGGGGGTGGGTGTGGCGAGGGGATCGGACATTGGCCGGAGTATAAGCGGACGGGGGCGATCTCCGGCTTGAAAACCGCCGGAAACCGGGGTGTCGGATGCGCGGGGGAGCCGCTACTTGGAGGCCGCCGCGGGATGCTCAACGCCGTTGCCGTTCTTGCGGGCGACGGGCGGGGGCGCATCGGCGGCCTCGGGCCTGGGCGCGGGCGGGGGCTTGGCGGCGGCGCGGCGGGCCTCGGCCTCGTGCATCTCGCGCTCGATGTGCTCCTTGCGGCCGATCTTGAGGGCGATGACGCCGATGAAGGAGGCGAAGACGATGATGAGGGCGTAGATGACTCGCTGGCGGCCCTCGGACATGAGCACGCCGAGGGCGGCGAAGCCGGCGCCGATGGCGTAGAGGGCGAAGACGGCGCCCTTGACGCCGAGGATGCGTTTGAGGATGTGGTGCAGGTGCTGGTCGTCGGCGTCGGAGATGCTGCGCCCGGACATCTTGCGGCGGACGATGGCGAGGGTGGTGTCGATGATGGGGATGGCGTAGATGACCAGCCCGGCGAGGACGAGGTGGGTCTTGCCGGTGTCGCCGAGCATGAGGACGACGACGATGGTGCAGTAGCCGAGCAGGAGCGAGCCGGCGTCGCCGAGGAAGATGGTGGCGGGGTTGAGGTTGTGCGGGAGGAAGCCGAGGCACGCGCCGAGCACGGCGAGGCAGAGGACGATGCGGGCGCCGTCGCGCGGGCCGTCGTCGGCGGCGGCGAGGCCCAGGGCGATGATGAGCAGGCCGATGTTCGCGATGGCGGTGGTGCCCGAGAGCAGGCCGTCGAGGCCGTCGATCAGGTTGGAGGCGTTGCAGGCGCCGAGGACGAAGACCGCGATGATCGCGGTG
>DASZWV010000444.1:0-13705 GCA_035546115.1 Phycisphaerales bacterium | reverse complement strand
AGAAAGCCCCGCCCAGCGCCGCTCGTCTCATCCAACACATCATCGCCGCGAGAGCCGTAGATGCCGATCGCCGAGGCCGAGAGAAGCGTCCGCGGCTTGCGCTCAAGAACCGCGAGCGTGCGCGACAGGAGCGCCGTGCCCCGCTCGCGGCTCTCGACGATCCTCTGCTTCTTCCTGGCGGTCCACCGACCTGTCGCGAGCGGTTCACCAGCCAGGTGCACCACGGCGTCGATGCCCTCCAACGCCGCCGCCGCCAACCGACCCGTGGATGGATCCCATGGAATGTCCTCCGCTGCGGCGCCGACGCGTGTCAGCCGACGCACGCGGTGCCCGCGCTCGTGACCATCGCGCGCAAAGCGACGCCCGATGAGTCCTGTTGCGCCGCTCACGAGAAGATTCATGCCAGCCGTGCCCCGCTTCCCTCGCGCTTCGTTCCACACTCCGGGCAGACCTCGCCAACGGCGCCGCGAAGGTCATACCCGCACGCGGCGCATTGGTAGGGCGCCATGCGCAGATGCCGCCACCACAGCCACCCCGCCGGCAATCCGGTCACCAGCAGCGGGATCCACAGCGGCAACTGCACCGCCCAGCCGGGAATGGGCGCGGACGCATGCTGGAACCTGGGCGTGATCTCGATCCGCGGCGATCCGGCCAGCGGCGCCGCCTTGAACGCCCATCCACTCACGGGCAACCGGCTCATCAGATGCGATCGCGCGCTCCGATCCGAGTAGTTCGCGTAGATCGTGGCCCTTGCGAGCGTGAACCCGCGCACGCGGTACGAGCCGTCGTCGTGGTCCGCCGCGAAGAACCAGATGCACGAGATGGCGGCAATGCCGATCACGAGGGCGGACGCGATCGTCAGGCCGAGTCTCCAGCGTGCCCGTGTGCGGAGCGAAGGGCTCAAGGTGAATCCTCGGCGTACTTGATCCACTCCAGGCAAAGCCCGTGCGGCTGCACCGTCGGGCCGGCCAGCTCGCGCCTCCCCGATCGCAGCGCCTCGACGATCCGGTCGTTGTCGATGCGCGCGCGTCCCGCCTCGATCAGCGACCCCGCGATGATGCGGACCATGTTCCACAGGAACCCGCTCCCCACCACGTCGATCACGATCCGCCTCGCGCCGTGCGCATCGCCGGCGACCGCTTCCCCGCGCACCCGGCACTCGAAGACCGTGCGCACCGTGCTCAACCGCCCGTGCCCGGCCGCCGCGAACGCCGCGAAGTCGTGCTCGCCGACGAGCAGCCCCGCGGCGTCGTTCATGCGAGCGACATCCAGCGGCGTCCAGACGTGCAGCGCGGTCCGTCGTTCCCAGAGCGGGCGCACGGGGGAGTTCCAGATCGTGTACGAGTACGCCTTGCTCCGGGCGCCCTGGATCGGGTTGAAGTCCGCCGCCACCGCCTGCGCATCGAGCACGAGCACGTCGTGCGGCAGGCGAGAGTTCAGCGCCCGCACGAGCGGTTGGGTGCCCCGATCCGCGGGCCACCCGATGCCGCGCGTTCCATCGTCCGAGCACGTGAACGCGGCCACCTGCCCGCGCGCGTGCACGCCGGAATCCGTGCGGCTCGCCCCCATGACGACCACCGGCTCGCGCACCGTTGCGCGAACGGCCCGCTCGACGACCGCCTGCACCGTGCGAAGCTCGACGCGCGCGCGATCATCCAGCGCCACCAGCGGGTCCGGCTCGGGTCCGGCCGGCTGCGGAACGTTCCACTCCTCCGCCGACGGCTCCGGCGGGCCAAGCCGATGTTCCTCCGGCGCGGCCCCTTCGGGGGGCGACTGCTTCTGCCACCCGCAGAAGTCCGTCCCCTCGTACGCGATGGTTAGCTTGTACCGGGCCAGGACGCACCTCGATCAGGTCTGGGAGCGGTCCCTCGGCTTGTCGATTGGGGGCAGGACGATCACCTCTGCACCGTCGCTCGCCCTCCGGGAGCCCGGCGCGGGGCTCGTCTCGTCTTCGTAGGGCGCCGCGCGCTTTACGAGGTACCACCACGCGAGGGCCGCGGCGGTGCCGAACACAAGCAAAAGCAGTCCCACAACCACAATGAACGGGTCCATGAGGCGATCGTATCGAGGATGGGCCACGCATCCGGCGTTGGGCCGGGCGCGAATCGGTTCCGCCCGGCTTCTCGTGCGGGTCGGATGTGTCGGAAACCTGCGGAAAACGAGGGTGCCTAGAATACCCAGTAGAAACCCTGGCTCATTTCCCGGGCGCATCGCTTGAACTGGGAGACGAGTCGTGGCAAACTAGTGAAGTGGATTGCCGCTCGTCGATCTGACGGAGCACAATCCCGAATCTGGAAGTCGTCGAGGCATCCCGTTCGGGCTCTGCCTTTGTTTGCTGTTTCCTTCTCGAATCCGGTCGGCTCTAGTCTGGAGGATCTATGCGAATGTTCGCGCAACTCGTCGGCGCTGCGGCTCTGATTGGACTTGTCGGCACGGCGATGGGCCAGACCGGTCCGCGGATTGGCCAATACCCCGACGTGATCGTGAGCAGCTGCGGCGGCTCGTACGACAGCGGCAGCGTGGGCAACTACGGGAGCGCCAACGGATGGGCTGCGTACGCCCTCGGCTCCGACTCGTGCAACATCGGCCTCAACGGCGCGATCTGGATCTCCGGCAACAACCAGCACCCGGTCATCGGCGGCGAGGTCTATCGCCTGTTCGACGGGCGCTTCGAGCAGATCGGCATGTCCTGGCTCAAGCACGGCTTCTGCGCCGCGGACAACTGCTCCTCCGGTCCCAACAGCGGCGGCATGCAGGGCTGCCTCAACATCGGCGGCGTCGCCCCCGGCAGCAACGGCTGCCAGACGGACTTCAACTCCGCCGGCGGGTGCGACTGGCTCGGCAGTGGCCGCGCCACCGACACCTACGGCTCGGGCCTCAACGGCAGCCAGGGCTACCTCGGCCCGCGCTCCGAGGTGAACGCCTGGAGCGGCGTGTACCCGTACCCCTACGTGCGCCAGGGTTCGAATCCCTCGTCGTGCCTGAACAAGCGGCTGTTGGTCCGCAGCAGCGATCTGGATCCCACGAACTACCCGCGATACAACGCCTCGACCAACCCCACGGGCGCCCAGTATTTCGGCGAGGTGGTGTACATCGTCACCGACGAGTGGCCCACCGAACGCTACAACAACTACTCGCACCGCCGGCTCAATGTCGGCACAACGCTGTCCACGCCCTCGGGCGGCTGCGGCGGCACGCTGTACAGCCTCGATTGGACCACCGGCGCCGGGATGCTCACCGTTCCGCTCAAGCCCGCGATCTACGAGTGGAAGACGATCGACCCGACCGTCACCATCGCCACGGCCGATGCCCCCAACGACGGGCGCTTCGTCATCGGCGCCAAGGTGACCAGCCTCGGCAACGGTCTGTGGCGGTATGAGTACGCCGTGTTCAATCTGGATTCCGACCGCTCCGCCGGCGGCATCGAGTTCCCCAAGAACCCGTCCAGCGCCGTGCAGATCACCAACCTCGGCTTCCACGCCCCGGAGTACCACTCCGGCGAGCCGTACTCCCTCAAGGCCTGGGAAATGAACGTGTTGGCGAACTCGGTGAAGTTCAACACCGACGCCTACACATCCAACGCGAACGCCAACGCTCTTCGCTGGTCCACCCTCTACAACTTCCGCTTCACCGCCAACCAGCCCCCGAAGACGGACCCGAACGCCAAGATCCGCATCGATCTCTTCAAGCCCGGCGTGCAGGTCACCGACGCCGACTACATCGAGGTCGGCAACGTGCCCGTCCCCGGCGACCCTCCGTCGTGCGCCGCCGATTTCAACGGTTCGGGCTCGCTCGACACGCAGGACATCTTCGACTTCCTCAGCGCCTGGTTCTCCTCGGACCCGCGGGCCGACTTCAACGGCGTCGACGGCCTGAACACCCAGGACATCTTCGACTACCTGAACGCCTGGTTCACGGGCTGCCCGTAAGCCGGCGCTCCAAGCCGAACCAAGGAGCCCCGGTCCAGGACCGGGGTTTTTTCATGCGCACGCATCCAACACGGCGCCGAAGCACCGAACCTGCCTACTGAACATCTCTTGCCCCGCAATCCCCCGCGACGCCTACCCCGCCTTGGGCGTTTTCGGCGGCTTGGCCAGCATCGAGTGCCCCGCCTCCGGTTGAACAACGATTTCAGGGCTGGGCCGACCGTCCAGCCGCTCCTTGAGCAAGCGGCCCACCTTGAACTTGACCGTCCTCTTGGCCGGCACGTTCACGCGCTGGAGCGTCTTTGGATTCTGTGCCACCCGCGGCGCCCGTTCCTTCGTTTCGAGCACGCCGAAATCCCGGAACTCAAGCCGATTGCCCTTCCCCAGCTCGTCGATCACCTCATCAAGGAACTGCTGCACGACCCGCTTCACGTCGGACCTTTTACAGTCCGTTGCCGTCGCGATCCGGTCGATGAGATCCTTCTTCGTTACGGTGGACATGGAAGCGCTTCCGCGGACAGGCAACCGAACCCTCGTGCGACCCGGACAAGCCTTCCGGGCCGGGATCGGCGCACCCGAGTGGGACCCGATCCGAGTGAATTGTCCCGGGGCCAACGGTGGCCCCACGAGCCCGAGCAACGACCCAACGCCCAGAGGGCCGGCCGCAACGAAGTTCATGGTCGTGCCATGGCCGTTTCCATGGGGTTGATAATCACGACGCTCCCAGTATCGCGAATTCACAAACTCTGGTCAATACCCAACTTCCGCGCATATCGAGACTTCTGCACGATTGTGGAGTATTTTTTCGTTCGGTGACACCGAACGCCCCGATTGGGTTACCGCAAATCCGCCAAATATGGGGGGATGCCGGTGGTTCGGGAGGCGTAGAGAAGAGGGGCAGATCAGCAAAGGTGGGTAACCCTGCGCCCTCACGCTGTTCCCCAGTCAGAACTGGATGGTCACGCCCGCGAAAAGCCCCGCCAGGCGGCCCGTGTACTCGAAGCGATCCAGGCCCTTGCCGTCGACCAGATTGAACGCCAGCTGGCGCCAGCCGATCTGCACGCCGACATGCTCGATGGGCCGCCATTGAAACGCGAGAGAGACGTCCAGCGAGTAGCTGGTCGTCGAATAGAGCGCCATGCCCCCCGCCGAGAGCTGCAGCACCAGGCTGAAGTCGCTCGCGATCACGGCCTCCGCGCGAGCCCCGATGATCGGCTCGGCAAAGACGTTGGATTCCTCCGCTCGTGCGCCGGGGGACGTTCCTCCGACACCCTCCGCGGCCATGTTCACGTCGTAGATGCGCGCCCCGATGAACGCGTGCACGAACAGGTACGCGTCGACCACGAAGTCCTGCTTCGTGCACCCCGGCCGGAAGTCGTAGTCGGCGATGCGATATCCGGCGTCGAGCTCGTACGTGCCGAACGAGAAGTCGAGCTTCAGCCGGTCGCCGCTGGCGAACGCGACCGAGCCCAGCCGTCCCGAGGTGCTCGCCGCGGACGCCGCGCGAGCAAGCTCGTACTCCGATCCGGTGAACGAGAACCGCCAATGCCCGGTGCTCACCGCGAGCGAACCCGCGGGGCGCAGGCGCGTCGTGTCCAGGTCGAGGTCGTTCACCCGGATCTTGTCTCCCTCCGTCGTGAAGGCGCCGGGGCCCGTGCCGGATCTCACCGGGAGCGCAAACTTGCCGCTCGGACCAACGTACCAGAGGGTCGGATCGATGAACACGTGGAACTCGTCGCTCGCCTGGGGCGGGATCGGCGGGCAGACCGTGGGCTGCGGCGAATCGACCGTGGCCGCGGGCTTCGCACCCTCCGCCGGAGGTTCGCGAAAGCTCAGGGACGTGGCGTCGGCGCGGGCGATCCCGCCGGCGAACAGCGAGACAGCGAGGCAACAGATCGAGCGGGCAAACATCCGAGGCAACGTGCATCCCTGCGACATTCGGTTCCTCCGGCGGCGGTAGACTCATCGCCGTTCGCTCAGGATACCGAGTCCCCGATGCCCGTGTCGACGCACCCGGTTGGTTCCACGAGTTTCCCACACCCCCCAGCGCCATGGCCGCGAGCCCGAAATCCCACCCATCGTCCGGCGAACCCGCCGAGCCGCACGGCCTGTCCATCGCTCCCGGCGTGCGCGTGCACGAATCCGTGCTCCGGTTTTCGTTCGCCCGCTCGAGCGGGCCCGGCGGCCAGAACGTCAACAAGCTCGAGACCAAGGCCGAGCTCCGCGTGAGCATCGAGGACCTGCCCGTGTCCGGGCGCGTCAAGGCCCGTCTGAGGGCCCTCGCCGGCGACCGCATCCTCGCAGCGGAGACCTACGTGGACCCCGAGGGCCGGACTAGGGTGCGCGCCGGCGAACTCCTCCTCACCTCCCAGGAGCACCGCTCCCAGAGCCAGAACAAGGGCGAGTGCCTGGACAAGCTGCGTGAGTTGCTCGTCGCCGCCATGGCCGAGCCAAAGGTCCGCCGCAAGACGCGCCCCTCCCGCTCGAGCGTCGAGCGGCGGCTGGAGGGCAAGAAGCGGCGGGGCGAAATCAAGCGGTCCCGCCGCGCCGATGATTGAAGCCTCCACCGCGAGCCCCGCACCGAGTATCCTCGAATCGTGGCCGCACACGGGCACATCCTCGCCATCGAGATCTCCAACCCCAGCGCGGGGCACTCGGGCACGGGGGGCCCGGGCGTGGCGCTGGGTCGCCTGAAAGATCGCGGCGTCGATGTGCTGGACGTCGAGCCCGTGCGCGCATCCGGCTTCGGGGCCAGACCCGCTCCCGGCTCGGGCGCTCCGGCCTTCGGCGGCCATGACGACGACCTGATGCCAGCGATCGATCGGCTGTTCGGGCGCACCGACGTTCGCCCGCGAGCGCAACTCGCCCTTGTCGCCGTGAGCGTCGGACCCGGCGGCTACACCAGCCTTCGGGTGGCCTGCGCGGTGGGCAAGATGATCGCCGCCGCGGCCGCAAACGCCGGCGAACCCGCCCGATGCGTCGGCGTTCCCACCACGATGGTGGTGCTGGAGTCGGCCCCCGCGGATGTCCGCGCCGGACGCGTCGCCGTGGCGCTGGCGAGCAAGGCCGAAACCGCCTGGATCGAGTGCTTCGACGCGGGACTCTCCACCGGACCCGGCAGGATCATGACGGCCGAGGACGCCACCCCTCTGATCGCGAAAGGAGCCCGCACGCTCATCGCCGATCGATTCCTGCCGCAATCCATTCGCTCGGCGCTCGCCGCCGCCGGCGCGCGTGTGCTCGAGCCGGTCTTCGACGCCGCGGCGTGCGCACGTGTCGGGGTCGGGCTGCCGTCGATCGCCCCGAGCGACCTGGTGCCCATCTACCCGAGAGAGCCGGACGCCGTCACGCTCTGGCGCTCGCGCGCAGAGCGCCCATGAGCATCAGACCACCGCAAGCTCGGCGTTCGGCGGGGCCGCCGCCGAAGCGTGGGGCTCGATGACGGAGCGCACGAATGCCGCGCACGCGTCCAGGGGCGACTCGCTCTTGGCGATGCGCGATTGCAGCGTGGCCCCCTGGATCAGCGACACGATCGCCCCGGCCAGCATCGCGCTCCGCTCGGGATCGACATGCATCTCGCCGATCGCCTCGGCGACCCGGAGCGTGAGCCGGCCGTTGAACGCGGCGATCCGCTGCGCGGCCTTTGGATGGGTGTCGGCCACTTCGGCCGCCAGATTCGTCAGCGGGCACCCGAGCGAGCACGAGGTGCGACGCATGAACCCGCGGTAGAACTCGACGATCGACAACACCTTGCTCGCGGCGTCCTGCTGCGCCGCCAGCGTGTTCTCGATCGTCGTCTCGATCACCCGCGCGTGGTGCTCCACCACCGCCAGCAGCAGGTCGTCCTTGGTGGGGAAGAAGTGGTACAGGCTCCCGCCGCGTGCCCCCGCGGCCTCGAGAATGTCCGAGAGGCCCGTCGCGGCATATCCCCGCTCCCAGAAGAGCTCTCCCGCGGCGTCGATCAAACGCTGGCGCGTGTCGGTGATGGGGGGCATCGTGCGCGTCCTGCGGGTTTCCGGGCTCTCCAAGCCCAAGAGCCGGCCGCGCTTCCGCCGCGCCGGCGACGCCACGAGTGTACCGCTTCTCGGACCCCCCCGTCGGCCGGCGCTGTCGGTACGCACGGCATCGGCGTCAGGCTCTCGCCAGCCTCACCGGTCCGGAGTCTTATGAGGATGGGTTGCAACGACCTATCGGGCAGACTTCCCGTGGTGAAACTCGACGTGGGCCAGGCCTGTTGGGCTCCGGCTCGGCGTGCGCACTCGGGGGTGCGCGCCGTGGTGGTTGCGCTCGCGCTGCTGCTCGTCGTCTCCGCGAAGGCCCGAGGCGACTGCGTGTGGGATTCGGGCCCGTTCGACCAGGTGACCGCGCAGTACTCGATTTCCGGCGCCTACGGCGACCAGCAGACCGCCGACGACGTCTACATCCAGCCCCGGCAGGTCTGCAGAATCGACCGCATCACCGCCACCCTCATCGGCGACTCGGTCATCCCCAAGGCGCGGCTCAGGATCTACGACGACTGCAACGGCAGCCCCGGAGCGCTCCTGCTCACGCTCGACACCACGCAGCTCGCCGACACGGGGCAGGTCTACGCCGGATTCCGCGTTTTCACCGCGCGCTTCGACCCCGTGAATCTCTGGCTCGAGGGCGGCGATTCCGGCCGCGTCTACTGGCTGTCGGTCATGGGCGTGCAGGCCCTCGCAACGGACCAGTGGTACTGGGCAAGCGCCGGCGCCGGCGTGATCAAGGGCGTGCCCGGCAAGTACATCGCGACGGGCGCCGGCGTTCCGAACTGGGTGAGCGTTGCAGATCTCGGGTGCGGGTGCACCGACTTCCAGCTCAAGATCGACGGCAGCTGCTGCGCGGTGCTCTGGGATGGTGGTATTCCCGATCCGGCCGCGGGCGGGGCGTCCTCGATCATCACCGGAGCCAGCGGCGGCTCGTTCGACACGCGGGCGGCGGACGACCTCGCAACGCCAACATGCCAGGACCTCACGGTCTGTTTTCTCCGTGCGGTGATGTACAGCAACTGCACCCCGA
The DNA here is from genome assembly GCA_035546115.1 of Phycisphaerales bacterium. Lineage (GTDB taxonomy): Bacteria > Planctomycetota > Phycisphaerae > Phycisphaerales > UBA1924 > UBA4658. The sequence goes on along the minus strand of DASZWV010000444.1, from coordinate 4,742 downwards.
TGCGGGGACAGTTCGAGATCTACGCGAATGACTGCCAACTCCCGGCAGGAGCGCCGATTTTCTCTGCGCCGTTCTCGCAATCCCGGGATCTTGGCTATTCCGTCTCGATCGGCGGGACATCACTGCGCGCCTACCAGGTCGAGTTGTACGACCCCGGATGGGTTCTCCCGGCCGGCAAGACGTTCTGGGTGAGCGCCGTCGGCCAAGGCGGAGGGAGCCTGCAGCAGCGCGCGTACTTCGCCTACTCGACGTCATGCTCGCCCTGCACCGTGCGATTGAACTCGGGCGCAGCGCTGGGCCCGGCGATTTCCGGAAGCGCATGGACATCGCTCGCGGTTTCCCCCGGCGTGCCGCACGACTTCAGCTTCATGATCGCGGTCCGGCAGATATCCGGACAAGATGTGGCGCAACCGACATGCCGCGCCGACCGGAATGGCGATGGGGTGCTCAACTCCCTCGACATTTTTGAGTACCTGGGCGAATGGTTTTCTGGCTGCCCCTAGTTGAGCGCAACTGCCGTCTGATTCACGAGTTGCGAGATCAGCTCGGATCCTCTCGCCCACGCGGTCGGCCCATATCCCGCAAATAGGTATTGCATGGCCGGTGGAACACTGTAACTTGATGGGGAACAGACCCTTCGGCGATGCCGGGGAGTTTGCGCCTGTGGGGGATTCAACTCGATCATGTGTGCCCCGCCAAGACGGCGGTCGGGCCGACGGCAGAGTCCGTCTCCCGAATTCGTTGTCGTTTTCCGTTGAAAGGACTTCCAGATGGACATTCGAGGCAAGTGTGTGCTCGGGGCGCTGACCCTGGCGGCGGTGACCAGCGCATCCATGGCGCAGGTGGTTACGCGCGACCTGTACTACACCCGATTCCGCGGCCTGCCATCGGGCGAGGCCAACGTGAAGCGGGCGTCGATCTCGTACGACCGCGCCACGAGCACGTTGACAATCAACAACAAGGTGGACATCGCGCGCACGGAGTACCTGATCGCGCCCAACACCTTGCAGGAGGGGGCCGACGGCATCGCGTTCCACCCCGACGGAGACCTGCTCGTCGGCGGCGAGATCACCGGTCGCATGTTCAAGGTGAACCGGGCCACGGGCACCTACACAAGCATGGACGTCGGCCAGATCGACTGCTTCCACGTGAAGGTCGGCCCCGACGGGCAAACCGCGTACACCGCAGGCCTGAACGATCCGTTCAGCAGCCTGGCCACCGTCCCGCTCCAGCCGTTCGCGAGCGGCACGAGCCACGCGATCACGGGCTCGGAGAACCTGATCACCGACGTCGTCTTCGTTCCCGCATCGTCCAGCCCGCCGGGATTCCCCAACGGGCGCGTGTTCTACACGCGATCGGGCACCGCGGGCAACGGCAACTTCGGCATCATCGACCTCTCCACGTTTACGACCACGCAGGTCATCTCCGGCGTGGACTATGCCCACGGCATCCAGTTCGACACGTACAGCAACACCATCCTGCTCTTTGGCGAACACCAGGTCGCCCAGTGGGACCCCAGCACGCTCGTGCCCACGTTCGTCGGCGCCAAGGACTTCTCGGCCACCTTCCCGACCCTCGATCTCGACCAGGGCTCGGTCGACGGCCACGGCCTGGTCTTCGCCGCCAGCAACGACGGCTACCTGTTCGCCATGGACTACACGACGACGCGCAACATCGTCGCATCCGCAAGCACGGCGAGCCTCGCGTTCCTGGACTCGTTCCTCGACGACATCGCCCCGCTGGACATTGTCCCCCAGAACACCTGCTGCGAGATCGGCAGCGGCGACTTCGACGGGCGCGACGGCCAGCAGTCGCAGCTCCCCGGCCTGGCGGCCCCCGGCTCGTTCGACTACCGCGTGGCCGATGATTTCTACCTGCTCCCGGATCGCATCTACCACATCACGAGCATCGAGGGCACGCTCCTGACCGATGCGAACCCCTCCACGCTGCCCAAGGCGCAGCTCGAGTTCTACGAGGACTGCAACGGCCTGCCCTCCAACGCCGGCCCATTCCGCGTCGAGCTCCAGGCCACCTCGATGGTGGCCACGGGCACCGCGCTCGGCCTGACGAAGTACCTGGTCACGTTCAACATCTCCGATCTCTGGCTCAAGGGCGGCAAGTCCTACTGGGTGTCGCTCATCGGCAAGGGCCTCTCCGACCCGAACGAGCGCTGGTACTGGGGAACCGCCGGCAACGGCATGCGTTCCGAGATCCGTGGGCGGCCGGGCGCGTTCAAGAGCGTCAGCGGCGGCACGCCGAACTGGACGTCCTTCGACGGCCCCCCCTGCCCCGGCTGCATCGGGTGCACCGACTTCGCCTTCTGCGTGCACGGGACCTCGTGCAAGATCCTCAACGATCAGAGCAACTTCGCCACGGCCGCCGGCTCCGGCACGCTCTCGCTCGTGAACGCCGGCCTCACCTACGCCCAGACCGCCGACGACTTCGTCATCCCCGCCTGCCTCTCGGGCACCGTCTGCTACATCGAGGCCTACATCGCGACCAACTGCACCTCCGCCAGGATGGACGTGTTCGAGAGCGACTGCACCTCCCGCACGGTCGCGCCGCCGAACGTCGGCGGGCCGCTCCCGTCGGGCCTGACGCCCTACCGCACGCTCATCCCCGACAAGATCGAGCAGGTCACGACCAACGGTCTCCCGGTCTCGCAGGGCGGCATCCCACTCACGATGACGTTCCCGAATCTGCCGCCGGCAGGGGGCACGATCGACCTCAACGTCTATCGCCTCGTGTTCTACTCGCCGGGCCTCACGCTCACGGCCGGTCGCGACTGGTGGCTCAGCGCCTACGGCTTCGAGACGGGCAACACCAGCCACGTCGCCTACTTCCTCTACGCCAGCGACTGCCGTCGGCCGTGCGCCGTGCGCTGGCAGGAGGGCGCCATCTGGGGCCCGCGCTACCAGGCGGGCAACGCGGCCGATCCGCTCCGCTGGGTGCCGGTCTCGACGATCGCGGGCCTCGGTGGCCCGCACGACTACGCCTTCCTCGTCGCCATCGATGACGGCCTCGCGCCGCCCTTCGCCAACGGCCAGCCCCAGGCGTGCTCCGCCGACTTCAACGGCGTCGACGGCGTGACGCCGCAGGACATCTTCGACTTCCTGAACGCGTGGTTCGCCGGTTGCCCGTAAAGGCGTCTGGACGAACGACCCCACAGCGCCGCCCGGTTCCCGGGCGGCGTTTTTTCTTTTGCCGCGCGCCCGACTCCGGCGCTCAGCCGATGAACTCCGCGTGCAGGGCCCGCACCGCCTCGGGCCCATCCTCCGCGCTGGTCACGAAGCTGATCGAGAGCTCGCTCGAGCCCTGCGCGATCGCCACGATGTTGATCTTCTTCTGTGCCGCCGCCGTGAACACGCGGGCCGCGATCCCCGGCACGCCGTGCATGCCGCTCCCGACCGCGGCCACCACCGCCACCTGATCGATCAGCGTCACGCCGCGGGCCACGCCCGCCCGCATGAGCGTCCGCTCCAGCACCGCCTTGGCCCGCTCGCCATGATCCTTGGAGACCACCAGCGAGATGCCCGCCTCGCTCACGCTCTGGCTGATCATCATCACGTTCACGCCCGCGTCGGCGAGGGCTCGAAACACCTGCGCGGCCGTCCCCGGCCGGCCGATCATCGCCGCCCCGTTCACGGTGATCATCGCCGCGTTGCGGTGCAGCAGCACGCACTTCACCGGATGGTCCGCGCCCGCCTCGGGTGCGCCCGGAACCAGGCGCGTTCCCGGCGAGGCCTGGTTGAACGTGTTCCGGAACCGCACGGGAATCCCGTGCTCGGCCGCCGGCTCGAGCGCGAGCGGGTGCATGGACTTGGCGCCGAACTGCCCCATCTCGATCGCCTCGGCAAACGTCACCGAGTCGAGCAGCCTCGCGCTCGGCACGATCCGCGGATCGGTCGTCATCAGCCCGTCCACATCCGACCAGATCCACACCTCCTCCGCCTTGAGCGCCGCCCCGATGATGCACGCCGTGTAGTCGCTCCCGCCGCGCCCCAGCGTCGTCGTCACGCCGTGCTGCGTCGCCGCGATGAATCCGCTCACGACAATCGTTTCGCCCTTGTCCAGCAGCGGTTGCAGGTTGGCCTTGAGCTGGTACAGGCTCAGGTCCATCAGCGGCTCGGCCTTGCCGAAGTGGTCGTTGGTGACAATCCCCGCCTCCTGCCCCGTGAAGCCCCTGGCCCCCAGGGCCGCGGCCATCATGACCGTCGAGAGCTTCTCGCCGAAGCTGACGACCGCGTCCTTGCTGCGCGTCGTCAGCTCGCCCACCGCGTTGATCCCCTCCGCCAGATGCTCCAGCCGATCGAGCATCGCCTTGACCTGCTCCGGGGCCGATCCGCCGACGCCCCTGGCCGCGCCCTCGTGCTTCGCGCGGATCTGCGACATGAGCGAGTACACCGCGGCCCGGTCGTCGCCCGCCGCGGCGTCGCCGAGGTCCAGCAGCAGCTCCGTCACCTGGTCCATCGCCGACACGACACAGACGATCGCCTTGCCGGGGGCGCTGTCGCGGGCGATCGCGGCCGATCGCTTGATCGTGTCGGCGTCTTTCATGGAAGTCCCGCCGAACTTCATGACGATGGTCGAGCGATTCGGGGTGGTCGTCATGTGAGTGCTCCGGAGGCGTGCCAGACGTCGGTAAGGTCGCGCAGAATCGCCGTCGCCGTCTCCGCCCCGCCCGCGCCCCGTCCGACGAGCGTCACCTCCCCCGCCGACTGGAGCGTGAACTGCACGGCGTT
>DASZWV010000443.1:0-4840 GCA_035546115.1 Phycisphaerales bacterium | reverse complement strand
GCCATGCAGGAAGGACTCGACGCCGTCGCGGGCGACGCCACGGACACCCGCTGGCTCGACGACGCCGGGGCGCCGCACGATGCGGGCTGGGTGCTGGCGTGGACGGGCAACGATGATGTCGATCGGGTCGCCGCGCGATGGGGCGAGGAACGATTCGGCGATGGGCACGCGCTCCTGTGGTCGGACAAGCCCGCCCGCGACGTGCTGGCGCGGCTCGACCTGGGCGGTGGCCGAACGCTCAGCACGATGGTGGATCGCCTCGAATCGGGCGATTCCCGCATCGCCGACGCGGCAACGCCGGCGGAACTCGATCGCCTGCTCGCCTGGATCGAGGGGGGCGTGCTCACGATGGCCGCACCGGGCGCCAAACCGCCGGAGACCCCCGGCACGCGGCGTTTCATCGGCATCCGCGATGTAGCCGAACGGCTCGTCCCGCCGCCCGCCCCAGCGGCAACCGCCGAGTCCGCACAAAGCCTGCCCGATCCTGTACACTAGGGGTGACGCATGCCGACGATCTCCCGTATTCTGCTGCCCACGGCGTTCTCGTCGCTCTCGCGGCGGGCGGCGGAGTATGTGAGGCTTCTGCTTCCGCTGCTGGACGTCCGGGTGCACATGGTGCATGTCACGCCGAGCACGCCGGTCGCGATGGACCCCATCGTGCCGGGCGCGACGGGGGGCGTCGTGGCCCCGCCGGTTGATGAGCTGCTCGCCGACTCACGACGGCGGCTGGACTCGTTCGCGCAGGAGAACTTTCCGGAGTATCTGGATCGGATCACCCTTGCCTCGGCGTTCGGTGATGTTGCCGACGAACTCTTGAAGTACATCCGCGCCAACCAGATCGACCTGGTCGTCATGGGCACGCACGCGGACGGCATGCTCAAGCGGATCGTCTGGGGCTCGGTGGGCCGGGAGGTGCTGGAGGGGGCCGCGTGTCCGGTGCTGCTGGTGCCGGTGCGGGGCGTGTCTCGGCTGTAGCCTGTGGACCTCTTCGAACTTGGGGCGACATCCCGCTATGCCTCCACAAGACTCACGAGCGTCAGCGTGAGTCCGAAACCGGTGATGTCCGCGATCGTGGTTGAGATCGGACCGGATGCGAGAGCCGGATCGATTCGGCGCCGCCGCAACACCAGCGGGCAAATCGCACCGATGCCGACCGCGACGAGCGTGTTCGCGGCCATGGCCGTTCCCACGGCGACGCCGATCGCGCCCGGCGCCCCCCACGAGCGAGCGAGGACCGCGATCGCCAGCCCCAGCGGAAGCGCGAGCATGGATGCGAGGATGACCTCGTGCCAGAGCACCCGGCGCCAGGCCCCCGGGTCGAGAACGCCGAGGGTCAGCTCGCGAATGCTGACGGCCGCGGCCTGCATCGCCGCGTTTCCGCTGGTGGCGGAGATCACGGGGAGGACGGCGGCGGCGATCAGGGCCTTGGCGAGCGCTCCCTGCCGCAGGGCAATGATGCCTGCGCCGCCGAGGGAGAGGACGAGGTTGACGCCGAGCCACGCGGCACGGCGCCGCAAGCGGAGCATCACGGGCATGGAGCGCAGCTCCTCGCCGCCCACAATGCCCTGGCTTCGGCGATACTGCTCCTCGGTCTGGTGCTGCTCGGAATCGGTGACATCGCCCCGATTGACCGTTCCCAGCAGCACGCCTGAGGCCTCCACGACGGGCACGCCGAGGAAGGAGTGCGTGTCGAACAGGTCGGCGAGTTCCTGCGTGGACGCGGTGTCGCGCACGAAGACCGGCTCGCCGCGGGCCATGGAGTCCAGGCGTGCATCCTCGGGGGCGAGCAGGAGGTCGCGGGTCGGGGCGACGCCCACGAGCCGGCGCGCCTCGTCGACGATGTAGAGGTACTGCACGCCAAGCGCCGCGTACCGCTGCTGGTTGGCACGCAGATCGCGGATCACGTCGCGCACCGTGCTGCTCGCGGAGTGGGCGAGCATCTCGGTTTCCATGAGCCCGCCGGCGGTGTCGGGCGGGTATTGCAGGAGCCTGGCCGATTCGGACCGCATGGGCGCGGGCAGCTCGGAGGCGATCGCCTCGCGCTTCGGCGACTCGATGACGGCGAGAAGGTCCGCACGCTCGTCGCTCGGCAAGGAGGCGAGAAGGCCGGCCGCCCGGGATGGGGCGAGTTCGGCCAGCATGGCGGAGGCCTGCTCCGGCGGAAGCAAGAGGAGCGTTTCGGATGCCGCGGCGTCCGAGATCTGGGCCAGCACCCCCGCCGCGGTTTCGGTCGACATCCCACCGAACACTGCACGGAGCTCCGTCGGCTCGAGCCGGGACTTCGCCACCAGTTCGGCGGCCCGTGCCGCGTCGCCAGAGACAGCGGCCTCGCGGATGGCCTCAAGGTTGAGTTCGCCGGGCTCTACGCTCATGTGGCCCAGACGGTAGCATGCGAACCATTCGGGTGGTCCCGGCGGGCGGCAGAGGAGAATGTCATTGAACCACGACGCGGACAAGACGCCGAGGATCCTCGAAGAGATTCGGAAGTCCGTCGAGGCGGGGAGCTACAAGGCCGCGGCTCGGCCGCTGCGCCACGCGAATGCGGGCGGCGGAATGCGCCAGGCTTCGGGCGTCGTTGAGAGCCTTCGCGCGGCCATCGGCGAATGGCACGCCTCCGGCATCCTCCGGGAGCTTGCGGGCGATGGGTGCAAGTACTGCGGCGGCGATCGCGAGCGGTGCGGAGAGTGCCATGGCGGGTGAACCGATCGGCGCGAATGGCCAGGGAGGTTCGACATGACGCACACCCCCGCAAAGCAGAGCCGGACCGTCACACGCACGCCCGCGTGGGAGATCACCAAGGACGACGTTTTTCTGTTCAACGAGGGCACGCACTATCGGCTCTACGACAAGCTGGGGGCCCACGCGCTCGCGCCCGGCAAGGGCGTCGTGTTCGCGGTGTGGGCCCCGAACGCACACTACGTCTCGGTGATCGGGGACTTCAACCGTTGGGATCGTGGCGCGAACCCACTGAGGCCCCTCGGAGCGTCGGGGATCTGGTCCGGTGTTGCGCCCGAGGCGAGGGAGGGTTCGCTCTACAAGTTCCACATCGCCGCGAAACACTCCGACTACGTGGTGGACAAGGCCGATCCGTTCGGGTTCATGCACCTTACGCCGCCGAAGACCGGCTCGGTGGTGCGAGACCTCGCGTATCAATGGAACGACTGCGACTGGATGGCGTCTCGCAAGGACCGCCAGAGCCTGCGGGCCGCGATCAGCGTCTACGAGGTGCACCTCGGGTCGTGGATGCGCGACCCTTCCGAGCCCGAACGTTTCCTGAGCTATCGGGAGCTTGCGCCCAGACTCACCGACTATTGCGAGCGGCTCGGGTATACCCACGTCGAGTTCCTGCCCGTGATGGAGCACCCGTTCTACCCAAGTTGGGGCTACCAGACGACCGGCTACTTCGCGCCGACGAGCAGGTACGGCACGCCGCAGGACTTCATGCACCTGATCGACCACCTGCACCAGCATGGCGTTGGTGTGATCCTCGACTGGGTCCCATCCCACTTCCCGACCGACGAGAACGGGCTTGGATACTTCGACGGCACGCACCTGTTCGAGCACGCCGATCCCCGACAGGGCTTTCACCCGGACTGGAAGAGCGCGATCTTCAACTACGGTCGCAACGAGGTCCGCGCCTTTCTCATCTCCAGCGCGATGTTCTGGCTCGACAAGTTCCACGCCGATGCGCTGCGCGTCGACGCGGTCGCCTCGATGCTGTATCTCGATTACGGGCGCAACCCGGGCGAGTGGATACCCAACCGCTTCGGCGGGCGCGAGAACGTCGAGGCGGTGGAGTTCCTGCGGCAGTTCAACACCGCCGTCTACGGCGAGTTTCCCGACGTGCAGACCATCGCCGAGGAGTCGACCGCCTGGCCCATGGTGTCGCGCCCGACCTACGTCGGCGGCCTTGGCTTCGGCATGAAGTGGGATATGGGGTGGATGCACGACACGCTCAAGTACTTCGGCACCGATCCCATCTACCGCCGCTACCGCCACAACCAACTCAACTTCCGCGGCCTGTACATGTTCAGCGAGCACTACATGCTTCCCCTCTCCCACGACGAGGTGGTGCACCTCAAGGGCTCGCTCATCCAGCGCATGCCCGGCGACCCGTGGCAGCGCTTCGCGAACCTGCGGCTGCTTCTCGCGAGCCAGTGGATGAGCCCGGGCAAGAAGCTCCTATTCATGGGCGGCGACTTCGGGCAGTGGCGAGAGTGGAACGAGGCCATCAGCCTGGACTGGCATCTGACGGAGAATCCGCTGCACGCCGGGGTGCAGCGCCTCGTGGGCGACCTCAACCGCCTGTACCGGTCGGCTCCCGCCCTGCACGACGGCGAGTGCGAGCCGAGCGGCTTCGAGTGGGTCGAGCCCAACGACAGCGAGCAGAGCGTGCTCGCGTTCCTCCGGTTCACGACCGATCGGTCAGAATCCGCTCTGGTGATCCTCAACTGCACGCCCGTTGTTCGCCACCAGTACCGCGTGGGGGTGCCGCGAAAGGGCCGATGGCGGGAAGTGCTCAACTCCGATGCGAGCGAATACGGCGGAAGCGGCGTGGGCAACTTCGGCGCCGTCGAAGCGTCTCCGATGCCCCTGCGGCAGTTCCCGGCCTCGCTCTCTCTCACGCTGCCGCCGTTGGGGATCCTCGTGCTCGTTCCCGACGACACTGTCGAGCCGGGCGAGCATGGTCCTGAACTCGGATGATCGCGCCCGAGGTGGCAGGGGCGGCCTACCGACGCTCAACGGCGATGCGCGGGCCATCCCGGCGTGCATCCCGCTCGTGCGTGCAAGTTCGGGGCTCACATGCGTCGGCAATGCGCCTGCATCCGGGGCCATTTCT
>DASZWV010000442.1:0-3915 GCA_035546115.1 Phycisphaerales bacterium | reverse complement strand
CGGGATTCGCCGACCGAGCGGCCAAACTATAGCCGATGCGCGCCGGAGAAACACGCGGCCGTCGCTCACAAAAAAACGCCGGGCGTGCCTTTCGACACGCCCGCGAATGGGTCACACGTTTGTGGCCTGGATGATCCGGCGGTTCAATCCAGATCGATGTCCACGACCACCAGTTCTACGCGCCGCGACTCTTTCTTGGTTGCCAGGGGCGAGGCCGAGCCCTTGCCGACGGTGGAGATCTTGGCGCTCGAGACGCCCCGGCTCACAAGATACTCTTTCACCGATTCCGCACGCGCCTTGGAGAGGGCCTGGTTGGTCGGGTATTTCTTCTTGACGGTCGGATTCTTGATCGGGTCCGAGTCGGTGTACCCCTCGACGATGATTTGCGAAGCGCCCTTGAGCTCGCTCAGGTGCGAGCTCAGCTCCTTCTTGGCCTCGCTGCGGAGAACGACCGATCCGGGGGAGAAGAGGTTGTCGCCCGAGATGCGGATCCGCTGCTGCGCACGGGAAGATGGGTCGGCGTGCTGACGCGGCGAACGCGACGGCTCGTAGTACGGGTCCTGCCGGGGAGCGACGGCGACCTGCTGCTTCTGCATCTGGTCGAGCGACTGCTGCGTGGTCTCGAGCTTCTGCGCCATCGCCGCCCGCTCGGCCTCGGTGGAAGTCACCTTCTCCTTGAGCTCGGCGTTCTCGCTGCGGAGCGCCTCGTTCTCCGCCTTGATGTCCTTGTTGCAGCCGCCCAGGAACAGGCCGGCCGAAAGGACCGCAAGGCCCATGGCCGCCAAGCCATGCCTGCGGACAAACACAAAACGATTCGAGAAGGTCCCGGTGGTCATCGCGTCATCTCCGTACGTTGCGATCGTGCCGCCCGAGCGCTGTCGGGCGAAAGCCATGTTGACCCGAGCGCGGTCCATCGCGCTCTACTGGGGTCGAGGAGTCGCATCAACGCTAATACAAATCGGCGAGACCGTCAACTCCACTCCACAAAGGTGCTGTCGTTTGCGCGGCCGATTTCGCACCCGCAACTCTCGCGCGGCGAGCCTCTCCCGACGCATGCTTCACGGCAGCTTGATCGACCCCGGAGCCATCCCGAGCAGGCGCGTCAGCCCGGTCTCAACAAGCGGCCTTCCAAAGAGCACCAGCAGCGTCGCCACCGCGAGATACGGCCCGAACGGCATCGTTTTCCCCGCCGGGCGGTTGGCCAGCATCGCAATGATCACGAAGTACAGGCCGACCACCGCCGCGAGCGGGACGGCCAGGCCGGCCGTGACCCATCCGAGGCACGCGCCGACGCCCGCCATGAGGTGGACGTCGCCCAGCCCCATCGCCTCCTTGCCGAACCCGAGCGAGCCGAAGATGCGGATTCCCCAGACGACCCCTCCGCCGATCAGGTACCCCATGAGCGAGCCGCACAGCGCGGCCAGCCAGAGCGGTGGGGTCGTCGGGTTCAACCCTAATGGGAACATCCGAACTGCAATGATCGCCCCCAACCAGCCCAGCCCGATGCAGGGCGTAAGGAAGACCAGTTCCTTGAGCATCTCCTGGCGGGCGTGCGGATACGCGATCCAAAGCTCTGGGGCGCTGGGGTTTGCGCTGACCTCAGTCAAACCGCTCGCGGTCGCGGTCGCCCGGCCTTTGTCCGCGTTGCGAGCCGACAGCGGCCGACAAGCCAGCGCCGCCACGAGCGGCCCGCCCACCGCCCCGATCGCAAACGCCGCCCAACTCGGCCACCCGAGCGCCCGGCCGATCGCCGGTCCCGCCGCTCCCAGCCCCATGGCGCACGCCGCCCACACGACCACAAACCTCATGACTAACCGCACGCCCGGCCCGACATGCTCACCCACCGGCACACCCTCATCGGGCACATCCGCGTGCATCGGCTGCTCGTCCGGATCCAGCCCGGCGGCCTTCAGGGCCCCCTTCTCCCACTCCGCGTAGTCCTCGAACGACCGCCGGATGAGCCTGAAGTGCAGCAGCAGGTTCGAGACCAGCAGGCCCAGCATCCCGCCGATCGACGCCCCGATCCACCATCGCCCATCCGCCGCGTGGTTCGGCCATCCGGGCGTCGGGATTCCCCACACCGCCTCGTGGATGTGCTTCACCTGCGGCGAGACCCAGCGGCCCACCAGCAGCGCACCGACCGGGTGCAGCACCACCCCGATCAGCGTCGCCGCCCAAGGCAAAACAAGGGGAATCGTGTATGTCTTGGCATCCACCAGCGTCATCGCCACCAGCAGGGCCACCGTCAGCAGGTGGATGGCGAACAGCGGCCACGACGTCCGCGGCCAGTGATCCGGGAACGCATCGTTGGTCGCCCACTGCGGCGCGATCGCCGCCCACTCCACGCCGAAGAGCTTGAAGTGGGGGGGCGTCGCGTAGTACAGCAGATACATGAGCATCCAGAGCCCGCCGACGAGCGTCTCCACGAGCGGATACTCCGCCGAGATCCTGCTCCGGCAGAACCGGCACCGCCCTCGGAGGAACAGCCAGCCGAACACGGGGATGTTCTCCCGCCAGGTCAGCTTGGTCCCGCAGGCCGGACAGGCCGAGCCGGTCACGACGACATCCAGCCCCCGTGGCAGGCGATACACCAGCACGTTGATGAGCGAACCGGCGCACGCCCCGAAGGCGAAGGTGAACAGCGCCCACAGGGCGATGAGGCCGGCTTGGAGAAAGGGCAAGGACGTCATCCGGCGGACGGTATCGGCCGGGGGGGAGGGAACAGGTGAAGAGGCGACCGGGCGACAAGGTGACGGGGTGATGGAACACGGTGGCGACCGATGCACCCTCGGTGGCCTCTTCGCCTTGTCACCCCTTCACTCTTCCTCGCTCGCCCCCGCCCCTCCGGTCCCCTTGAGCTTCTCCGTCAGGTCCTCCACCTGCTCCCGGGCCTTGTCGAGCCTGGCCCGGCAGTGGTTGATGAGCCCGACGCCCCGCTCATACTCCGCCAGTGACTGCTCGAGCCCCACCTCCCCCGCCTCGATGCGCTCGATGATCCCTTCGATCTGCGCAAGGGCATCCTCGAAGGAGAGTTCATCGCCGGACTTGGCGGGCTTGCTGGGTGGCACGGTTCAGAGAATACCCATCCCCGCGCTCGGCGTCCCCTCACGGGCTCACGAGCACGAACCGAGGAACACCGTCACGTACGCGAACACATCCGCGATGTCCACGCTCCCGGACTCCCCATCCCCGCCCACATCCGCCATCGGCGACTCCATGAACCAGTCGTTGATGAACGCGAACAGGTCGTTCATCGACACCCAAGAGTTCTTGTCGTAGTCCGCCACACAGCACGACGATTCCCCGGGAACTCCCACCCCGCAGGGATCGGCGATGGCCATGTATTTCGCCCCCGCCAGCCCGTAGGGCAGGCAGTGCGACTGCGTGATCGTCATGTTGCACGTCGCCCCACGGCAGCACATCCCGCTCGCGAGCGAGGTTCCGGCCAGCCCGCCGACCACCACGCCAACCGACAGGCCCGCGATCCACCCATCACGGCGATTCGCCATGGCGTTTCTCCTGTCCAGGACGCCCCATCCTACGGCCGCCGGGATGGGGCGTGAAGCCCCGCTGGCGGATTCGGGATGCCCCTCCCGGATCCGCGTGCAATTCACGCCGCGGCCGGCGCTTGGGCGCGGTGAAATCGAGCAGGTTGAGGATGATGAAGAGGAAGAAGTAGAGGATGCGGAGCACGAGCAGGAGCAGGACCGCTCCCCGCCCCGCTCACGCCGCCCCGCATTCCGGGCACGGCGCCCCCGCGGCGAGCCCCGCTCGGTCGTACCCGCACTTCACGCACCGGCCCCCGCGACGCCGCCGCCAGCGGCGCACCGTGCCGGGGAGGAACAGCAGCCCCCACGCGATCGTGCCGTAGAAGAGCGTGTTGAGGGCGAGGCCGGACCAAATGGGCATGACCGG
>DASZWV010000441.1:0-2930 GCA_035546115.1 Phycisphaerales bacterium | reverse complement strand
TCGAGGGAGCGCCGGAGCCGTGCGAGGAAGTTTTTCCGGCCACCGGCAGAGCCCCGCACTCCGGACACTTCGCATCCCCCGCAATCCCCGCGCGGTCGTAGCCGCACTTCGGGCAGAGGTTCACCCCCCGCCGGGCGCGGCGGCGGGCGAGGGTGTCGAGACGCCAGGCCGTGGTCGTAGCGAGCAGCGCCAGCAAGACCGGACACCAAAGCGGTATCCGAGGGCCAATCTCATACTGCTTGAAAGAGTCAAACCACAAGTACCAATGTGGCATGTCGGCTGGTTGGACACTCCACATTGCCCCATCAGGAACGGCCAGGCCTTCAAGGCGAATCAGACAGACGCGGCCACGATCCAAGGCCACCGCACGCCCCTTCGACACCCAACCCGGGCTGCACCACCCGCTCCCGATCCACACCGCCACCAGCAGCACCGTCACCGCCGCGCCACCCCACTTGATCGTCTTGCGGATTCTGGGATGAGGCTTCATGGCGCGACGCCTTTGGCTCGGTCCTACTCCTCATCCTACTCCTCATCATAATCTCCGAACGAAGACCAAGAGATGAGGATTATGATTAGGATTAGGATGTGGAAGGCAGGCTCACACCCGATCGCTCGGCCCCACCGCCCGCAGCACCTTCAGGGCCCGCTGGCCCTTGTACTGGCCGATGTGCCCGAGGAACGCCTTCTCGTTCTCCACGCACAGCACGACGGGGCTGGAGGCCGGCCGTTCGGTGGTGAGCATGTCGCCCACCGAGAGGTGCATGAGATCGTGCAGCGTGATGGTCGTCTCGGCGAGCAGGCCCGTCACCGTCAGCGCGGCGCGGTTGAGCGTGCCCGCGATCCTCTGCTTGGTCTCCACCGTGCGGCCCGCCTTCGGGGCGTTGAACCACGACTGGCTGGAGAGGTCCGAGACGATCGGCTCGATGACGTTGTAGGGGATGCACAGGTTCATCGTGCCCGCGCGGTTGGCCATCTTGAGCTCGAAGCCCACGACGACCACGACCTCGTTGGGGGGGACGATCTGGACCAGCTGCGGGTTGGACTCGGTCGCGGTGATCTCGAAGGTGATGGGCTTGATCGATTCCCACGCCTCGCCCAGGGCCGTGAGGCCGCGGCTGGTGACCTTGCCGATCAGGCGCGTCTCGATGAGCGTCATCGGGCGCTGCGGGATGAAGAGTTCGGTGTTGGTGCCGCCGAGGAGGCGGTCGATGATGGGATAGATGATGAGCGGGGAGATCTCGAGGCAGATCTGGCCCTCGAGGGGCTTGGCCTGGATGAGGTTGAAGGAGGTCGGGTTGGGCAGGCCGCTGATGAACTCGGCGTAGGTCATCTGCTCGCAGTTGGCGACCTTGACTTCGACGATGGTGCGGAGGAACCCGGAGAGGGAGGCGCCGAAGTTGCGGGCGAAGGCCTCGTGCAGGGTCTGCAGGGCCCGCATCTGGTCCTTGGAGACGCGCTCGGGGCGCTTGAAGTCGTACGGGCGGACCTCGACGTTCTCCAGATCGCGCCGGTGGCGGCTGAAGATCTGGATGGTGTTTTCCTCTTCCTCCACCTCCCCGGCATCCACCGCGGCGAGCAGAGCGTCGATCTCGGATTGGTCCAGAACGTCGGCCATCGGGGGAATGGGTCCTCTGGGTCCCATGGGACGTATGAGACTGGCTCCGGGCGCGCAGGGTGCGCACCACATCCGGGGCAGTATCGGTTCACCCGCAAACCCGGCTGCAAACCTACCATTGCCCACGTTCTGCCCGGGCCGCTTCCGGCCGATCGAGGCAACCAACCCGCCCTCTGGGGATACAAAAGTCGATGATCCAGCGAAGTTTTTTCCGTGCGGTGGCTCTCCTTCTCGCCTCGTGCATCGGCGCGGCGGCCTTTGCCCTGCCCCAGGGGGATGACAACCCCGTGGCGGTGAGAGCGGTGCCGCAGCACCCGGCGGTGGAGCAGGGGGGGCGCATCGTCATCGCGGTCGAGTTGAGCCACAAGGCGGGGTACCACACGTGGCCGGCGGCCGAGGTTGAACTGCCCAAGGACCTGGCCGACTTTGCCATCCGCACTGAGATCGGCCTGCCCATCGACGAGAAGGCGACCGACGCCGCTCAGAAGGCCGCCCGGGATGGGAAGAAGAAGGATGCCGAGGTCGATGCGATCCGCGTCTACATCACGCCGGGCTGGGTGGCCCGGGTGGACGGTGTGCAGTATCCCGGGGCCCACAAGGGCAAGGTCGCCGATCCGACCGGGGCGAGCGACTCGCTGCGCGTGCCGCTGTATTCCGGCAAGGCGGTGGCGTTCGTGCGGGTGGAGGTCAAGCCGGATGCGGCGGTCGGCGATCAGACGTTCAATGTCCGCATCGCGTACCAATCCTGCAACGAGCAGGTGTGCACGCCGCCGCAGGATCTGACGATTCCCGTCAAGGTCAAGGTCGTGAAGAAGGGCGAGGCGGATGCGGGGCTGACGTCCGACACGGATGCGTCGCTGTTCGGCACGTTCGATGCGAAGAAGTGGGGGGGCGGCTCGGGCGCCTCACCGACCCCGGCCGCCACGCCGAAGGCGGAGACGCCCGCCGCGCCCAAGTCCGAGCCGGCGAAGAAGGAGCCGTCGCGTGGTTCCATCGCGCCGGGCAAGGCGGCCGCCTCGGCCCAGCGCGCCGGGGCGCCGCTGGGCGGCTCGTTCTTCGGCTACAACATCGGCTCCAGCGCGATCATCCTCGGGCTGTTCGGGGTCATCGGCGGGTTCCTGCTGAACCTCACGCCGTGCGTGCTGCCGGTCATCCCGATCAAGATCATGTCGCTGACCCAGCACGCGGCCTCGAAGCGCCACGCGCTGATCCTCGGGTTCTGGATGGCCGTCGGCGTCGTGGCCTTCTGGACGCTCGCGGGCGTGCCGATGGCGATCGTCAGCCGGAGCCTCGACCCATCCCGGGTCATCTT
>DASZWV010000440.1:0-7028 GCA_035546115.1 Phycisphaerales bacterium | reverse complement strand
GGGCGGTGCTCATCGTGGACGGCGTGAGCAACGGCGACCCGCAGGGCGCGGGGTCGGTGCTCGCGAGAGCGCTCACCGGTGCGCACATGCAGGTGCAGATGATCGGGAGCGGGGCGCTGAAATCGGACCTGCTCTGGCTGCAGCAGTTCGATCTGATCATCCTGCAGAACGTGGCCGCGGACGCCATGCCGCGCGAGGTGCACTCGGCGATCGCGGCGTGCGTGACGCAACTTGGGACCGGCCTGATCATGGTGGGCGGTCCGGACTCGTTCGGCGCCGGTGGTTGGAAGGGGACTCAGATCGAACCGCTCCTGCCGGTCAGGCTGGACCTGCCGGAAAAGCTCGTGACGCCGGCCGCGGCGGTGATGCTGGTGATCGACAACTCGGGGTCGATGAACCGGTCGGTGTACGGATCGGACCGATCGCAGCAGGACATCGCGGATGAGGGAGCGGCGCTGGCGATCGAGAGCATGGACAAGACCGATCTTGTCGGGGTGATCACGTTCAACAGCGACTACACGGTGGATGTGCCGCTCGGCCCGAATCGGGACCCGAAGGCGACCGCGAGGCTGGTGCGATCGATCTCGGCCGATGGCGGGACGTTCATGCCCCCGGCCCTGCAGGAGGCGTATCGCCAGATCAAGGCGGCCCGCGCCGATGTCAAGCACGTCATCGTGCTCTCCGACGGCGTCTCGATGGGCAAGGAGCAGCTTCCCGACATGGTGGACGAGATGGCCAAGGACGGCATCCAGGTGTCCACGATCGCCATCGGGAACGATGCGGACCTCGGCATGATGGCCGACATGGCGCGCCGTGGAAAGGGGCAGTTCTACCGGGTGATCGACCCCAACATTCTGCCGCGGGTGCTGGTGAAGGCGGTGCGCCTCGTGCGATCGCCGCTCATCCGCCAGGGACGATTCGTGCCGGTGGTGGTTCCGTCGGGCTCGCCCGTGCTTGACGGCGTTTCGGAGGCGATGGGATTGGGAGACAGTGGGGGGCTGGCGCCGCTGGGAGGGCTGGTGCTCACGCAGGCGCGAGCAGCTCCGACGGTGGTGAACGTGCTCGCCACGCCGCGGGAGAAGGGCGCCCTGGAGGGCGGCGAGCCGGTGCTCGCGTACTGGAACGCGGGGCTCGGAAGGGTCGCGGCGTTCACATCCGATGCGCACCACAACTGGGCGGGGGCGTGGCTGGATGCCCGCGGCGGGGCCGGATACTCGCGTTTCTGGACGCAGCTCGCTCGCACGATCGGGCGGGCGCCGGCGTCGGCTCGCACGCAGGAGCTCTCGGCGGATATCGAGGGTGACCGACTCACCGTGCGTCTGCGGGCATCGGACGAGGGCGGCTCGGCTCTGGATGGGCTGGCGGTTCCGGGCACGGTGTATGCGCCGGGGGGCGGCAAGTCTGATGTGCGACTCTCGCAGGTTGCGCCGGGCGAATACGAGGCGGAGGTTGATCTGCATTCGGCGGATTCGGGATCACCTGGCGCGCGGGGCGGTTCCTACGTGATCGTGCTCTCGCCTCGAGAGACGGCGGGGGGGGAGACCCGGGCCTTGCCGCCGGTGGTGGGGGGAATCTCCCGACCAGCGCCGGCGGGGGTGGAGTACCGATCCCTGCACTCGAATGAAGCGATCCTTCGGCAGATCGCCGACGCAACGGGCGGTCGCGTTCTGGAACTTGGCAAGGTCGAGTCGGGAGGCGCGCCGGATCTGTTCTCCCGCGAGGGCCTGAAGCCCGCCGAGGGAAGAACGCCGCTCTGGCCGATGCTCGCTGTGGCGAGCGTCGCGCTGATGCTGCTCGATACGGCCACGCGTCGTGTTGCCTGGGATCGATTGTTGAGCCGCGAGATGGGGGCCGAGGTGGCGCGGGGAGTCGCGGCCGCGCTCCGGGATCGCACGGCCCAGGCGGCGAGCGCGGTGGACAGGTTGCGCAGACCCGAGCCGGAGGAAAGCCGCCCCGGCGGGGCTGGAGAGCAGGTCTCGGCGCCACTCGCGCCGCAGGTCGCCCTCACCGATGCGGACGCCCAGGAGATCCGCGAGCGGGAGAAGCGGCGTCGGCGCGAGGCCCGCGCGGCCGCCGCTCGGGAGCAGATCGCGGAAGCGCCGTTGCCAGTCGAGCCGAGCGTCGATGTGCCCGCTTCGCAGGAGGATGAATCGGGCCTCTTGGCGGCGAAGCGCCGGGCTCGCAAGCGCATGGATGAAGAATGAGCCATTTCGCGGCCCCTGATTCCGGTGTTTTGCCCGAACGCAACCCGATTCGATGTCGGCCATACACTGGGTCTGTGTTGGGTGGGGGTCGCGGGATCGAACGGATCGCGGTCGTTCCCGCCGATATGCACCCAAACCCACCCCTGGAAGGAGCCACCCACGATGATCCGCTCTGTTTCGATGACTCTCGCCGCGTTGATTGCGTGCAGCGGTCTGACGTTCTCTGCCCTGGCGCAAGACGGCGCGAAGCCGGCCGATGAGAAACCGGCGCACCAGGCAAAGCCCAAGGGATTCACCGGCAAGCGGTTGATCGTGGGGGATCCGGCGCCCTCGCTCTCGATCGAGAAGTGGATCAAGGGCGAGCCGGTGACCTCGTTCGAGAAGGGGAAGGTGTACGTCGTTGAGTTCTGGGCGACGTGGTGCGGACCGTGCAAGGCCTCGATGCCTCACATCACGGACCTGCAGAAGCAGTACAAGGGCAAGGTAACCTTCATCGGCGTCGGCTCGCCGGGCTGGCGAGACACGCTGAGCCAGGCGGAGGACATGGTGTAGGAGAAGGGCGACGAGATGGGCTACACCGTCGCCTGGGACAAGTCCATCGCGACCGACGACAAGGACAAGGACGACAAGCCGATCATTCTGGGCGAGACGAACGAGCACTACATGAAGGCCGCGAGGAAGAACGGGATCCCGTGCGCCTTCGTGATCGACGGCAAGGGGATGCTCGCCTGGGTCGGGCACCCGATGGAACTCGACTACGTGCTCGACGACATCGTGGCGGGCAACTGGGACTACACGGAAAGCCCGATCAAGATCAAGGAGATGAAGGACGAGGCGGGGAAGATCCTCGAGGATGCGGACACCGACCCGAAGGGCGCGGTGAAGGCGATCGAGGAGTTCGAGAAGAAGTATCCGAAGATGGCCCCGCGGCTGGCGAACGCGAAGTACGAGATCCAGTTCAACGCCAAGGACTACACCGGCGCCTTCAAGACCGGCGAGCAGGTCGTAGACCAGGCGATCGAGCACAAGGATGCGATGACCCTCAACCGGATCGCGTGGGGAATTGTCGGACCCGAGGGCAACGTGCCCGCCAAGGACAAGCAGGCGGGCCTGCCGCTGGCGATGAAGGCCGCGAAGGCCGCGGTGGAGATCACCAAGGAGCACGACGCCGCGATCATCGACACGCTCGCCCGCTGCTACTGGGTCAAGGGCGACAAGCCCAAGGCGGTCGAGCTTCAGAAGAAGGCGATCGCGGCCCTGACGAAGGAAGACCCCGAGGACACGCGCGTGCAGCTCCAGGACACGCTGCGGGAGTACGAGGGCGGCTCGAACTGACCGCTCGCCGACGACCTGCCAGAACGCTTCGAGGGCCCGCCCGTGCGGGCCCTCTTTCTTTCCTCACGCCAGGCGGCCGTGCAGGGCGAGCGCATCGGCGCGGTCGATCCTAACGGGAAGGATGCGCCCGATGAGGTCGTCGGGTGAAGCGCCGGCCGGTGCGTCGAAGAGCACCACGATGTCGCCGTCGGTGCGCGCCGTGAGCTGGATCGGCCCGGCGTGGGCGGGCTCCGCCGGCTGGCGATCGGTCAGCACGTGCGATTCGTTCGTAGAACACGCGGAGGTCCGCGGTGAGCCGTCGATCGAGCGGCCGCCGATGGTGAGGGACACCCCCGAGCTTGCCAGGCCGTCGGCGGTGGGGGGGTTCGATGCCGATCGCCGGGTTTCGCGTCTGGACAGCCCGCGGACGAAGACGTCGAGCCTCCGGCCGACGAACTCGGCGCTGACGAGGGCGCTGGTGCGCTGCTGGGCGGCGAGGAGCTCGGTGTTGCGGGTTCGCTTTACGTCTTCGGGGACATCGTCCTCGAGCTTGTCGAACGCGATCGTTCCCGGGCGCGGCGAGTACTTGAAGATGAACGCGTTCTTGTATCGTGCCTTCTCGAGCAGGCGAACGGTGGCGGCAAAGTCCTCGTCGGTCTCGGTGGGAAAGCCGACGATGAAGTCGCCCGCGACGGTGAGGGGGCGGCCGATCTCGGGCTGATGGAGATGGGCCCGGGCGCGCTCGAGGAACTCGAGGTATTCCTCGGCGGTGTAGCCGCGGTTCATCTTCTCGAGGATGCGGTTGGATCCGCTCTGGGCCGGAACGTGCAGGTAGCGGCAGATGCGGGGGTGGTCGCGGATCACCTCGAGCACATCGTCGCCGAAATCCCGCGGGTAGCTGGTGACGAAGCGCAGTCGCTTGATCTCCGGCACCTTCTCGTGGATCAGGGCGAGCAGGTCGGCGAAGGTGGTGGTGCTCTCGCCGGCGAACGGGTCGCGCGAGTGGCCGCCGCTGTACGAGCGACCCTTCTGAGGCTGGGTGACGCCGCCGACGGTCACGGCCGCGCCGTGCTCGAACCGGTAGTGATTGACGGTCTGGCCGAGGAGCGTGATCTCGATCACGCCGGCGTCGGCCAGTCGCCTGCACTCATCGAGGATGTGTTGCGGCGGACGGTGGACCTCCGCGCCGCGAGTGAACGGCACCACGCAGTAGGTGCAGAACTTGTTGCAGCCGCGGGTGATACGGACATAGGCAGAGCCGGAATGGTCATCGGCGGAGACCGACCGGGCGAGGTCGAGCATCTCCAGGTTGTCCGCGGCCGCGGCGAGCGTGCCGCTCCGGCGGGATGTGTTGCCCTGGAGGGCCACGGCGGCCGCGGAGATCATTCTCGGCTGCTGGTTGCCGGGGTCGAGCGGGTGCGGGTCGTCCTCGGCGGCGATGGATTCCCGCGTGCGGACGGCGTTGTCGAGCAGGCTGGGGAGCTTGTCGAGTTCCCCGGGGCCGCACAGGATGTCCACGACCGGCATGCGGCGGATCAGGTCGGCGCCGTCGCGCTCGGCCATGCAGCCGAGCACGCCGACCACCAGCGACGGGCGCTCGAGTTTCCGCAGACGATCCTCGCCCAGGCGGGACCAGACTTTCTGCTCGGCGTGCTCGCGGACCGAGCAGGTATTGTACAGAACGACGTCGGCCGCATCCCGTTCGGGGGTAAAGAGGTAGCCCAAGGCGCGGAGCTGGCCGGAGACAAGCTCGGAGTCGAGCTCATTCATCTGGCAGCCGAAGGTCTCGAGATACACGCGGCGGGCGGGCATAGGAAGAAGGGTATTCCGATGGCTCAAAATCCCCGGGCACGCCTCTTTGGCTCCAGAAGCGGGCCGTCCCGGGTTCTGTTTTACATAACACACATTATGGGACGATGTAGGGGGGTGTTGCCGGGATGGGCACGCGGCCTCAGCGACCCCTGAGGCTGATCCACAGGCCAATGGCGGCGAGGAATCCCGTGACGGCTCCGACCGTGAAGGTGGCCTGCGGGCCGATGCGATCCCACAACTGTCCGGCGATGATGGATGCCGGGAGCAGGCCCGCACCGACGATGGTCGCGTGAAGGCCGAGGACGGTGGCCTTGCGATGCGCCGGAGCGAGTTGCGCGACCAGCGCCTTCTCAACGCCCTCGGTCAGCGCCATGTAGCCGCCGTACACGCCGAAGAGCGCCCAAGTCGCTCCCGGCGAGTTCAGCCACGCGAAGGCGAGGTACACCAGCCCGAAGATCACGTAGCCAACCACGAGCACGTGCCGCTTGCCGACAAGATCCGCGATTCGACCCGCCGGGGAGGAAGCGAGCGCGTAGACGATGTTGTAGACCAGGTAGATCAGGATGACGGTCGAGTCGGAATGACCGAGGTTGCGTGCTCTCAGAAGCAGGAACTGGTTCGATGAGTTGCCGAGCGTGAACACGAGCGTGATGAGCAGGAACGCCTTGAGGTCACGGGGAAGTGCCGAGAACTCGCGGAGCACGTGGCGGAACTGCAGTCGATCGCTTCGCGGCGTCTGTCGCTTGCCCTCCTCGCGCACCATCCCGATCGCGATCAGCGCGAGCGCCGCGGGCAGGATCGACCACAGGAACAGCGCCCGGTACGGCGCGGAATGGGTGTGTGATGGATCGAGCGCGTATCGGGTGAACAGGAAGTACGCGGCGATGACCCCGAGCGCAGCGCCGGTCGTGTCCATGAGCCGGTGAACACCGAACGCGCGGCCCAGTTGTTCCTTCGGGTAGCACTCCGAGATCAGCGCATCGCGCGGCGGGTTGCGGATCCCCTTGCCGATGCGATCCACCGCCCGGCCGCCGAGGAAGACGGGCCAGATGGTCGCCGTCGCGAGCAGGATCTTGCCCACAACCGAGCAGGCGTATCCCGCGGCCGCGAGCGGCTTGCGCCGCCCGACCCGGTCGGACCAGGCCCCACCACCGATGCGGGCGAAGCTCGCGATGGATTCGGCGACGCCCTCCACGATCCCGAGCACGCCCGTCGAGGCCCCGAGGACCTCCGTCACGAACATCGGCATGAGCGGGTAGACCATCTCGCTGCTGACGTCGGTCAGCAGGCTGGTGATGCTGACCAGCCAGAGCGTGCGATTGATTCGGAAGGCCACGGGGCAGGATACCACGTGCGGAGCCGGGCGGGGTTGCTCCGCGGCAAAGCCCCCCCAACACTCCCGCCATGTCAAAGTCGAGCGTCGTGCTTGGGGCAAACCCGATCGGCATCGAGCAACTCGAGAGCGTCGCGCGGGGCGGGGCCCGGGCGTCGCTCTCCGCCGAGGCCCGTCGGGCGATCGCGCGGTCGCGTGATCGGCTCGCGAGCGTCCTGCACGACGGCGAGCCGCATTATGGCGTGAACACCGGCTTCGGCTCGTTCTCGCGCCAGCGAATCTCCGCGGGTGACCTGGCGGACCTTCAGCGACACCTTGTGCGGTCGCACGCGGCCGGCGTCGGCCACCCGCTGCCGCGCGAGGTC
>DASZWV010000439.1:0-10121 GCA_035546115.1 Phycisphaerales bacterium | reverse complement strand
GTAGTGGCGGGAGACGACGCCGCACATCTTGGGGATCTCGGCGGATTGTTCGCCGGCGGTGAGCATGCGCTTGGTGAAGGGCGTGAGGTAGGTGCAGACGCCGAGGACCTCCATGAGGCGACCGCCGGAACGGACCTGGGCGACCATCTTGGTGACGTCGCGGGCGAGCAGGGGGCGGCCGGCGGACTTGCCGGCGAGCTCGAGGCTGTCGATCAGGCCGAGGCCGGATTGCAGGCTCAGGGCGAAGATCTGCGAGAACCGCGAGATCGTCGAGCCGACGAGGATGTTCTTGAGGTAGGGGATGTGGTGGGCGAGGCGGTCGAGGGCGGCGCGCCCGTTGGGGCGGAGCCAGGCGGCGCGCACGCCGAAGCCGGCGCCGACCATGACGATGAGGTACGCCCACCAGTAGTGCTGCAGGGAGAGGCCGAAGCCCATGAGCAGCTCGGTGAACAGCGGGAGCTTGAGGTTCTTGGCGGCGAACATGCCGGCGAACTTGGGCACGACGAAGCCGCACAGGAAGAGCACGGCGATGGTGAGGACGGTGACCACGCAGATGGGGTACATCAGGGCGCTGCGGACCATGCGGGCCTGCTCCTGGCCCTTCTCGAGCATGTCGGAGAGGTGCTCGAGGACGCGCCCGAGGTTTCCGGACTTCTCGGCGGCGCGGATGGTCTCGACGTACACCTCGCCGAGGGCGTCCTTGTGCGATTCCATGCCCACGGCGAGGTTCTCGCCGGACTGGATGCGCTTGGCGAGGTCCATGACGAGGTCCTTGAAGCGCGGGTTGCGTTCCTGCTGGGCGATCTGGATCAGCCCCTCGGCGAGCGGGATGCGTGCGCCGACGAAGACGCCGAGCTGGTAGGTGAAGTTCGCGAGGTCCTTCGCGTGGATGCGCCCGGAGCCGAGGCGCGTGCGCCGCCGGGCCGCGATGGGCCGGATCGACAGGGGCGTGAGGCCCATGGTCGCGATCTTGCGATAGGCCTCGGCCTTCGTGGAGGCGGTGGTGTGCGCGCGGCGCTTGGCGCCGGCCTTGTCGAGGGCGGTGTACTCGAAGGTGAGGGCGGTCATGCGGCCACCTTCAGGGGCGCGGCGGGCGCGGCCGGGCCGGTCTGGCTCTGGCCTTCCTCGGTGGCCTGGACGGCGACGATGCGGCCGATCTCCTCCAGGGCGGTCAGGCCCATGGCGGCCTTGTGCAGGCCGTCGTGCCACATTTCCTTCATGCCCTCGCGGATGGCCTCGCGGCGGATCTCCGCCGCCGGGGCGAGCCTCTCGACGAGGCGGCGGACCCCGGGGGTGAGCCGGAGCACCTCGTAGATGCCGACGCGCCCGCGGGAGCCCTGGTTGCCGCAGCGCCCGCACCCCGTGCCGCGGACGAAGCGCGTGCCGCTGTCGGGGGTGATGTTGAACTTCTCGAGGAGCGACTTCTCGGGAATGTGCGGCTGGGCGCACTCGGGGCAGACGCGCTTGACGAGGCGCTGGGCGATGACGCAGAGCAGCGCGGCGTTGACGGCGAAGGGTGGCACTCCGAGATCGCGGAGGCGGGGCATGGCGCCGGCGGCGTCGTTGGTGTGCAGAGAGGAGAGGACGAGGTGGCCGGTGAGGGCGGCCTGGACGCTGATGCGGGCGGTCTCCTCGTCGCGGATCTCGCCGACGAAGACGACGTCGGGGTCCTGGCGGAGGATGGAGCGGAGCGCGCCGGCGAAGTTCATGCCGATCTCGGGGTTGACCTGGACCTGCCGCATGAGGGGCATGCGGATTTCCACGGGGTCCTCGATGGTCATGATGTTGCGGTCGGGTGTGTTGAGGCGCTTGAGGGCGGTGTAGAGCGTGGTGGTCTTGCCCGAGCCGGTCGGGCCGGTGACGAGGATCATGCCGTAGGGGGCCTCGATGATGTCCTCGAAGTAGGCGGTCTCGGAGGCGGGGAAGCCGAGCTCGGCGAAGCCGCGGATGCCGGCGGAGGAGGCGAGGACGCGCATGACGACGTTCTCGCCGCAGACGGTGGGGATGAGCGAGAGGCGGATGTCGACGGAGCGGTTGGTGTGGACGTAGCGGAACTTGCCGTCCTGCGGGCGGCGGGTCTGGGTGAGGTCGAGATCGGCCATGACCTTGAGCCGCTGGACGATGCCGGAGTGCATGTCGAGGGCTGGGCCCTTGAAGGGCTGGAGGGAGCCGTCGATGCGGTAGCGGAGGTGGAGCTCGCGCTCGTCGGGGCTGATGTGGATGTCGCTGGCGCCGAGGTCGACGCCCTGGGCGATGATCTGGTTGACGGCGGCGACCACGGGCTCGCGCCCGGTGGTGAGGGTCTGCTCGGTGGCGACGGCCTGCGGGCGGGCGTCGTCGCGGATGTTGGCCGAGAGGGCGTAGGCGCGCTCGATGAGGTTCTGCAGGGCGCTGGTCTCGACGAGGACGGGCTCGACGTCGACCTTGAGGATCGAGCGGAGCTGGTCCACCGCCTTGAGGTCCAGCGGGTTGGACATGCCGATGGTGGCGATGTCGCCGATCACGAAGAGCGGGAAGGCGCTGAGGGACTCGGCGGTGGCACGGGAGAGGAGCTTGGTGTTGGCGAAGTTGACGTCGAACTGCGCGGGATCGACGAAGGGATACTCGGCGACCTGGGCGCGGACGAGGGCGATGGTGCGGGCGCTGACGACGTTCTGCTCGCTGAGAAACTGCGTCGGCGTGCGGTCGCTGGTGGCGGCCTGCTTGCGCGCGGTGTCGACGGCCTCGCGCGTGGCGAGGCCCTCCTCCAGCAGGGCGGCGAGGACGAAGTCGTCGTGTCCGATCACCCGGCGACCTCCTTGCCGGGCGCTGCGGCGGGTTGGTTGGGCTTGGCCGGCGAGACCGCGGCCGGGGCCTTGCGTGCGGCGTCGAGGAGCGCCGTGACGGCGGCGTCGTGCTCGAGGCCCTTGGAGACGAAGGAGACGCCGAGGTAGTAGCTCGGCTTGCGGTCGAGCATGGTGACGCGCTGGACGCGCACGACCATCTCGCCGGCGCCGGCGGACTCCTGGGGGGCGCCGACGGTCCGGGCCTTGATTCGCAGGCGGCACCCGCGCGGGAAGAAGACCGAGGACTCGATGCCGAGCCCGCCGCGGGAGCAGTCGGTGATGAAGGCGTCCACACCGCCGCTGCCGTCGCCGATGGCGCGAGCGAGGGAGACCTGCTCGGCGTTCTCGGAGGCGACGCGCAGCTGCGAGGCGATCCGGCAATGGATTCGCTCGTGCTGGCGTACGACAAGCTGCTCTGCGCTTGGCTGCATGGCGGTTCTTTCCGGTCCCTTCCCGACCCTTTGGCTATCGACCACACCAAACGCCGGGTTCAGGGTGGTTGGGCAAGCAGTCACAAGACGGTGGATAATCAGGAGAAACGCGTGCAAACAGCGCGGATCGTGACGATCGGCCGCCCAAACGCGGGGGCCCCTGAGCGTTTCGCGGAGGTGTGAGGGCGTTTACCCCGGGCTTGGGCCCGGCGTTTAGAATCCGGGGCGAGCCCGACATGAACGACGAAACAGCAGCGAAGAAGCGAGCGATGGCGGTGCCCGACTTGAGCGGTACGGGCCGAGCATCGAGACCCGAACGCATACCGCTCGCCGTATTTCCAACCAGCGCGGCGGCGAGCCGGGCGGTGGCGGGCGAGATCGCGCGTCTCGTGCGTGAGCGGAGCGAGGCGGGCAAGCGGGTGGTGCTCGGCCTCGCGACGGGCTCGACGCCTGTGGGCGTGTACGAGGAGATCGTCCGGCTGCACAGGGAGGAGGGGCTCTCGCTCCGCAACGTGGTGACGTTCAACCTGGATGAGTACTGGCCCATGCGGCCGGACGACATCCAGAGTTATCGGAGGTTCATGCAGGAGTATCTGTTCGATCGGGTGGACATCGATGCGGCGAACGTGCACGTGCCGGATGGGACGGTGGCTCGGGAGAGTGTCGGGGCGTATTGCGAGCAATACGAGCGGGCGATCCGCGAGGCGGGCGGGATCGACATCCAGCTGCTGGGGGTGGGGCGGACGGGGCACATCGGGTTCAACGAGCCCGGCTCATCGCGCGACAGCCGCACGCGCATGATCACGCTGGACAAGGTGACGCGGATGGATGCGTCGAGCGATTTCTTCGGCGAGTGGAACGTGCCGCGGCGGGCGATCACGATGGGCGTGGGGACGATCCTGGAGGCCAAGCGGATCCTGCTGATGGCGTTCGGGGAGCACAAGGCGGGGATCGTGCGCCGCGCGGTGGAGGAGGAAATGACGCCGACGGTGGCGGCGAGCTTCCTGCAGAAGCACCCGGCGGCGTGCATGGTGCTGGATCCGGCGTCGAGCGCGGAGCTGACGCGGTTCAAGACGCCGTGGCTCGTGGGGCCGATCGAGGAGGCGGGGCTGTCGTGGGATGCCGGGATGACGCGGCGGGCGACGATCTGGCTGGCGCGGACGCTCCGCAAGCCGATTCTCAAGCTCACGGACGAGGACTACAACGAGCGCGGGTTGCAGGACCTGCTCGCCTCGCGTGAGGGCGGCGGGGCGTACGAGATCAACATCGAGGTGTTCAGGGGCCTGCAGAAGACGATCACGGGGTGGCCGGGCGGGAAGCCGGAGAACGGGCCGGGTTCGCGCTCGGTCTTTCCCAAGCGTGTCGTGGTGTTCAGCCCGCACCCGGACGACGATGTGATCTCGATGGGCGGAACGTTCATCCGGTTGTGCGACCAGGGGCACGATGTGCACGTGGCGTACCAGACGTCGGGGAACATCGCGGTGTGGGATGAGTCGGCGCTGCGGCACGTGGACTTCGTGCGGGAGTTCGCGGCGGCGTTTCCGGCCCTCGGGAGGGAGTTCGCCGAGCGGCTGGAGGCGAACATCGAGTCGTTCGTGGCGAGCAAGCAGTCGGGGCAGCCGGACAGTCCGGAGTTGCAGCGGATCAAGGGGCTGATCCGCCGGGCCGAGGCGCGTGCCGCGGCGCGGTACAGCGGTGTGAAGCCGGAGAACATCCATTTCCTCGATCTGCCGTTCTATGAGACGGGGCGGGTGCGCAAGAAGCCGGTGGGCGAGGAGGATGTGCGGATCGTGGTGGACCTGCTCGAGGGCGTGCGGCCGCACCAGATCTACGCGGCGGGGGATCTCTCGGACCCGCACGGGACGCACCGTGTGTGCCTGACGATCATCACCGAGGCGCGGTCGCGTCTGGCGGATCGGGAATGGATGGGGGCGTGCGAGGTGTGGCTGTATCGCGGGGCGTGGCAGGAGTGGGGGCCGGAGGAGATCGAGATGGCGGTGCCGCTCTCGCCCGAGGAGGTGCGGCGGAAGCGGATCGCGATCTTCAAGCACGAGAGCCAGAAGGATTATGCGCTGTTCCCGGGACCGAACGATCCGCGCGAGTTCTGGGAGCGGGCGGAGGACCGGAACCGGGCGACGGCGGCTCTGTACGACCAGTTGGGGCTGGCGGAATACGAGGCGATGGAGGGATTCGTCCGTTGGCGGCCCGGGATGGTGTGTTAGACTTGGATGCGGGCGGGTGGTGGTTGATCGAGGGTGAGCCATGAAGCGGTTGCTTGCGGCGACGGCGTGTGCGGTCGTTCTGGGGCTTTCGGGAATCGCCCGCGCCGAGCCGCCGGCGAGCACGATGGCCAAGGTATACGACGAGACGGCGGATGCCCGCACGCAGATCTCGGAGGCGATCGCATCGGCAAAGAGCGCGGGCAAGCGGGTGCTCATCCAGTGGGGGGGAAACTGGTGTCCATGGTGCCTGCGGATGAACGACTTGATGCACCAGAACGCGGAGATCGCGGGCGTTCTGGATGCCGGCTATGTGCTGATCCATGTCGATTGCGGTCGGCCGGCGATGAAGAACGTGCCGCTGGCGAAGTTCTTCAAGACCAACGTGGAGCAGGAGGGGTTTCCATATTTCACCGTGCTCGACGGTGAGGGTCAGGTCGTGGCGAACCAGGGGACCCGCGGATTCGAGCTCGAACCGGAGAAGGGGCACGAGGAGAGCCTGAAACTCGGTGAGGATCCGGCAAAGGTGCTGAAGTTCTTGCGGGACTTCGCTCCGCCGGTCAAGGCCGCGGAGGTTGCGAGGCCGG
Organism: Phycisphaerales bacterium; assembly: GCA_035546115.1. GTDB lineage: Bacteria > Planctomycetota > Phycisphaerae > Phycisphaerales > UBA1924 > UBA4658. The sequence continues at coordinate 4,059 of DASZWV010000439.1, read as the reverse complement.
CGGGCAAGGCGAAGCCGGTGTACGACGAGTCGGCGGATGCGCGGGTGCAGATCGCGAAGGCGCTGGATGCGGCCAAGCGGAACAACCGGCGGGTGCTGATTCAGTGGGGCGGCAACTGGTGCCCTTGGTGCCTCGCGCTGCACCGGCTGATGACGGAGGACAAGGCGATCGCGAAGGTGCTTCGGTACGAGTACGACGTGGTGCACGTGGATTGCGGGAAGCCTCAGGGCAAGAACGAGGATCTGGCGTCGGAGTACAAGGCGGAGGTTCGGAAGGAAGGTTTTCCGTACCTGACGGTCCTGGATGCGGACGGCAAGGTGCTGGCGGACCAGGAGACGTCATCGCTCGAGGTGAAGAACGCCTCGGGCGAATCCGTGGGGGTAAAGGCGGGGCATGATCCGGCCAGGGTGCTGTCGTTTCTGGAGAAATACAAGGCGCCGCGGCGGGATGCCCGGTACGTGATCGAGAAGGGGTACGGCGAGGCGCGGGCCACCGGGCGGACGGCCCTGGTGCACTTCGGGGCCCCTTGGTGTCCGTGGTGCGTACGCCTGGATGCGTGGCTGGCCCGGCCGGATGTGGCGAAGATCCTCGGAAAGGACTTCGTGGATGTGAAGATCGACACGGAGCGGGACGAGGGGGGCCAGTCGCTGCTGGAGGAGCATCGGCGGAGCAAGGAGGGGGGAATCCCGTGGATGGAGCTGCTGGGCGAGAACGGGCAGCCGATCGCGAACTCCGATGGTCCGAAGGGAAACATCGGGTTTCCTGCCGAGCCCGAGGAGATCGCCTATTTCCGCGCGATGCTGAAGAAGGCGACAAGGCGACTCGGCGATCAGGAACTCGACGCCCTGATGGACTCTCTGCGGGCGAAGTCCTCCGAGCGCTGAGGGCGGGAAATGCCCGCAATCGAGTTGTTTTTCGGGCACGTCCGAGTGATCCGGCATTTATCGAAAGATCACGGCGCGTTCACCGTGGGCCGGGAAGATTCCACGGTTGGATCCCGGCGATGTGTCATGCACAGGGGCGGACGTGCTGCGTTTTACGATCGGATCTTTTATCGTCCTCGCCGCGAGCGGTGTCGCCGTGTTCGTGGCGGCCGACCCATCGCCGATCGCGTTCCACGTCGTGTTTCTGATCTCGCTCGGGTGCTTCCTGATCGGAATGGCGATGCTCCTCAGCGAGCGGGCGGCCAAGAGCATGAACGGGCAGGTTCAAGACCGCGAGCACCCCACGACGCGAGCGCGAACGGGCGGGCCGCGTCGGGCGGACCGCCATCGGCGCTGAGTCCTGTGCTCGCGCACGCGGTCGCGTGTGTCGAGAGCGCGCGGCAAGCACGAGCGTCGGCCGCGGGCGAGCGGGCGGAGCGCCGGTTTTTCGCCGTCGAAGTTGCCGGTGAAAACGCGCTTACACGACATTCAGGTGTTGCAAGGGCGGCCGCCGCACTTGACGAGCGACGCACGCATCGGAGCGTACACGATGCGACGCTCGCAGGGGCGACTTGCCCAGATCGAAAGGAGCTCTTATGTCACACATGCTTACCGGCGTTTTCAACGAGGCGTTCAAGGCGACGCAGGCGATCGAGCGGCTGCACGCGGCGGGCTTTCCGCAGAACGACATCAGCGTTCTGACCTCCGAGTCGACGAGCGACCACGCGTTTGCGGTTCGGAGCGGATCGAAGGTCGGCGAGGGAGCGGCGATCGGCGCGGGGTTCGGCGGCGCGGTGACGGCCATTGTCGCCGGCCTGACGGCGATCGGCGTGGTGGCCAGCGGCGGGCTGGGGCTCGTGGCGGCCGGGCCGATCGTGGCGGCGCTTGCGGGCGCCGGCGCGGGCGCGGCGGCGGGCGGCATCGTCGGCGGCCTGATCGGGCTTGGAATCCCCGAGCACGAGGCGAAGTACTACGAGGGCGTGATCCAGAAGGGCGGCGTGCTCGTGGGCGTGAAGGCGGAGGGGGACCGCCGGACGGTCGCGAAGGACATTCTGAAGGAGTGTGGCGCGGAGACGATCTCCCGCGCTTGAACGACGCTCATATCGCTCCGGTGGGTCTCGGCGGAGAGAGTCCGCCGGGTCCCGCCGGCGGCGCACGAAAATGGAGGACCTGGCCATGAACAACCTTCTCAAGACGGGCATCGCGGGGTTTGTCGCGTGGAAGTGGGGGGGAGGGATCCTCGGGACGATCATCCTCTTTCTGATCGTGTTCTACCTCCTCGGATACCTGCGTTGACGGATGCGGGCGAACGGGCGCCGGCGGCGGTCCGGTCAGACGCCGCCGTCGCTTGCGGGCAGCGCGATCCCGAGTGAGCGGAGCCGGGCGAGGCAGGCGGCCACGGACTCGCAGACGGCGGTGTCGCCGGTTCGCAGGGCGAGGTCGGGTCTGCTTGGCCGCTCGTAGGGCGCGTCGACGCCCGTGAGGCCGTGGATCTCGCCGGCCTTCGCCTTCTTGTACAGACCCTTGGGATCGCGCTGCTGGCAGACCTCAAGCGGGGCATCCACGAACACCTCGAGGAACGCCAGGCCCTCGCGCTGGTGGACCGCGCGGGCGGCGGCGCGATCGGCCGCGTACGGGCTGATCGCGCTGACGAGCACCACAGCGCCGGCGTCGGCAAGCAGGGCGGCGGCCTCGGCGAGTCGGCGGACGTTCTCGGATCGATCCTCGGGGGAGAAGCCGAGGTCGTTGTTCAGGCCGCGGCGGACGTTGTCGCCGTCGAGGCGGTAGGCGAACACGCCCGCCTTGACGAGAGCCGCCTCGACCGCGCGGGTGATCGTGGACTTGCCCGAACCGGAGAGGCCGGTGAAGAGCATCGTCGCGCCGCGGAGCTTGAGCGTGCGCCAGCGGGTCTCGCGCTCGAGACCGGGATCGACGAAGATCACGCGATCCTCGGGCGTGGGCCGGGGAGCCCGTGGGCGCTCCGGCGCGGTCATGGCTGGCGGCCCTCATCATCACCGAGCACCATCGCCGCGCCCACGGTATCGCCCGCGGCCTCGTCGATGAGCACGAGTGAGCCGGTGGCCCGGCAACGCGAGTAGGGATCGACCTGGAGGGGGGCGGCCGTGCGGATCGTGACGCGGCCGATGTCGTTGGTCTGGAGCGTGGAGGCGTCGGTGTGCGGGCGGTGCTCGAGAGAGTGGATGTCCAGGCGGGTGTGGATCGTGGAGACCACGGCGGGGGTGAAGTGGGTGGTGTGGCGGAGGAGGTAGCGGCGGCCGACCTGGAGGGGGTGCTCGCTCATCCAGACGAGCGTGGCGCGAAGGTCTCGCGTCGAGTCGGGAGCCTCGTCGGCGCGGGTGAGCATCTCGCCGCGGCCGACGTCGATGTCGTCGGCGAGCGTGAGGACGACCGACTGCGGGGCCCTGCACTCTTCGAGGCGCTGGTCGTGCAGGTGGATGGAGACGATCGTGGATGCCCGGCCCGTGGAGGCGGCGACCACGCGATCGCCGATGCGGAATGAGCCGGAGGCGACCGAGCCGGCGTAGCCGCGGAAATCCGGATCGGGGGCGCCTCGGCGCGGTCGGATGACCAACTGCACGGGGAAGCGCCCGGGCCCGGCGCGATCCAGGGCATGGATCGGCGCGGTCTCGAGCAGTTCCAGCAGGGCCGGGCCGGTGTACCAGGGCATGTGGGCGGAGCGGTGGACGATGTTGTCGCCGCAGAGGGCGGAGACGGGGACGTAGATCACTTCGGCGCCGGCGAGCTCGGGCCGGAGCTTCTCGAACGCATTGCGGCAGGACTCGAAGGCCGCGGCGCTCCACTCGACGGCGTCCATCTTGTTCACGGCGACGATGAGCGTGCGGATGCCCAGGAGGGCGGCGATGCAGGCGTGCCGGTGGGTCTGCTCCTGGACCCCGTAGCGGACGTCCACGAGGATGACGGCGGCGTCGGCATTGCTCGCGCCGGTGACCATGTTTCGGGTGTACTGGGCGTGGCCGGGCGAGTCGATGAGGATGAAGCGCCGATTGGCGGTGGAGAAGTAGCGGTAGGCGACGTCGATGGTGATGCCCTGCTCGCGCTCCCAGCGGAGGCCGTCGGTGAACAGCGAGAGGTCGATCTTCTCCTCGCCGCGCCG
>DASZWV010000438.1:0-8259 GCA_035546115.1 Phycisphaerales bacterium | reverse complement strand
TCTCGCAGCTCGTCCGCGAGCAGCGCGACGACCAGAAGGAGCGCCTCCGCCAGAAGTACGCGCCCAAACTGGCCGCGCTCCAGGATCGCCTCCGGCGCGCCCAGCAGCGTGTCGAGGTCGAAAAGTCCCAGTCCACGGGCGTCAAGGTTTCGGCCGCGCTCTCCTTCGGCGCGGCCATCCTCGGCGCGTTCATGTCGCGCAAGACCATCAGCGCGACCAACATCTCCAAGGCCGCGACCGCCATGAAGTCCGTCGGCCGCATCTCCAAGGAGTCCGGAGACGTCGGCCGCGCCGAGGAATCCGTCGAGGCCGTCCAGCAGCAGTACAACGACCTCGAGGCCCAGTTCAACCAGGAAGCCGCGGCCGTCGATTCCGCCTGCGACCCGATGACCGACACGCTCGACACCATCACGCTCAAGCCCAAGAAGACCAACATCAAGATCCGGCTCGTCGCACTTGCATGGGCGCCATACGCGGTCGATGCCAGCGGCAACGCGGCGGAGGCGTGGTGAGCGGAAGGTGACTCGTTGAAGCGACGAACGAAGAAGATTCTCGCCTTGGTCATCGTCATGACGTGCGTCGTCGCGCTTTATGTGCTACGGCCAGATAGCGCGACCGTGGCTCCTTCATTCGAAACATCCCTATGGACGAGAGACGGCCTGCCCGTTGTGTACCGCTCCGACGCTCATGGAGGATTCCTCATCGCGCGTCCCGCATACGGAGCCGACGCGCCCTCCGCATCAGTCTGGGAAGCGATAAACCCAGTGGCGTCTCCCGTCCATCCGAGCAATCCAATCTACACGCTCACCAGGCTCGGCAACAGATGGCAAGAAGACACGACCAACGAAGGAGTGTGGGAACAACTCAAGACCGAGGTTGCCTGCATCGAGTATCGGTGGCACAAGGAGATCGAACCTTTCGCGTTCAACTGGCAGGAGAGGCAACGCCGCGGTGACGACCCAGTGCGAGTGATCGGCAAATCTGTGTTCTGCGCCGTGGCCCATCCGACAAAAAAATGGGTCGCAGTCGTTTCTTCCAAAGGGGCAAAGCGCGAGCACATGGCGTTGCTCGCTGCCGGAGGCGAGCCGCCCGACCATGCCGGCCCGGTGTATGTGCAGCTCTTTGACGCGACGGACGGCCGCCGCGTCGGTCGGGCGGTCCGGCTTGCGGATATTGGAAGGAACCACGGAGTGCTCGGCAACTGGACCCCTGATGGCACCTCCATTCTGTGCGTGGACAACGACTTCAAGCGGTTGTGGCTCATACCGCTTTCCCAGTTCGAAATCACCGCAGATCGCCAATAGACGAACCGACTCATCGCCTACCCCGCCGCACTCCCCACCAGCGCCGCATTCGTCGGAAACCGCTGCAGCGCCGCCAGAAGCTGCTCGATCTGCACGTGCGGCGGCGCATTCATCAGCCGCCGCCGCAGCGCCCCGATCGTCTTGAGTTCCTGCTCCGGCTGGAGCAGGTGCTCCTTCCGCGTCCCGCTCGCCGCCAGATTGATCGCCGGGAACAGCCGCCGCTCGCTGATCTTGCGGTCCAGGATCAGCTCCATGTTCCCCGTCCCCTTGAACTCCTCGAAGATCACCTGATCCCCCGCCGAGCCCGTGTCCACCAGGCACGACGCGATGATCGTCAGGCTCCCCGCCTCCTCCGTGTTCCGCGCCGCCCCGAAGAGCTGCTTGGGAATCTCCAGGGCCCGCGAGTCGATGCCGCCCGAGAGCGTCCGCCCGCTGCTCGCGTACTTCTTCGACCGGTTGAACGCCCGCCCCAGCCGCGTCAAAGAGTCCATCAGCACCACCACGTGCCGACCCGCCTCCACGATCCGCTTGCACCGCTCGATCGTCATCATCGCCACCGCGATGTGCACATCCGCATCATGATCGTTCGACGACCCGACCACCCGGCACCGCGGCCGCGCCCCGTTCTCGGTCCCCATCCACTCCGCAAACGTCCGCCGGAAGTCCGTCACCTCCTCGGGCCGTTCATCCACCAGCAACACCCACACCTCCACATCCTGATGATTCCTCAGGATCGCCCCAGCGATGTCCTTCAGCAGCGTCGTCTTCCCCGCCTTCGGCGGCGACACGATCAGCCCGCGCTGCCCGCGCCCCAGCGGACAGAACAGGTCGATCAGCCGGCAACTCGGCGAGCACCCCGGATGCTCCAGCGTCAATCGCGGCTGCGGATCAACGACCGTCAACTCCTCGAACGGCTTGGCCCGCGCGAACGCCTCCGGATCGATCCCCTCGATCGCGACGATGTTCTCGACCACCTGCCGATCCCCCGGGCGCGGCGCCTGTGGCTGCGGCGGCCCCTGTTGCTGCGGCGGCGGTTGTGGCTGCGGCGGCGGTTGTGGCTGCGTGCGTTGCTGCGGATGCGGCCCCCGGCCCCAACCCCGATGCGGCAGCGGATGCTTCGGCGGCTGCATCTGCGGGCCGCCCGGCCCCCCCTGTGCTCCGTGCTGCGGTCCCTGCTGCGGCCGGCCGTGCGGCTGCCGATGCCGAAGCCCGACCGTCACCGTCACCTCCAGCCCGTTGCGCAGCTTGTACCGCTCCCCCAGCGCGAGCGGGACGAAGGGATCATCGTCACGCTGCACGAGCGTTGAGCCGTTGAGCTGCCTCACACGCCCCTCGGCGCGCTGCGGCCATTCCAGGATGCCGGTCACGGTCGTCATGCAGAATGTCCGCATGCCGCGGCGGCCAAGCGGGCCGCACAACGGTTGGTCCCCGCCAATCCATGGCGGTTCTAGAGAACACGCGCGCCAATCAGCGCATCAAGTCAGTCCCCCAACCCCGACCCCCTCCCAAAGACCCTTCACGAACACACCCATAAGAGCATACAACCGCCCCCAAGTCAAGGTTCTTCCCCGGCAAGCCCGCCACTCCGTCGCGGTTTCGGGCATCCACCCCCCTTTGGCGCGCCCCAGGAACCGACTCTCCGACCCCCTTCCGCTATCATCGCCCTCCGTCGATGGAAACACTCAAGGGCATCGCCGTCTCCCCGGGAATCGTGATCGGGCGGGTGTTCGTCCTCGACGACCAGCACCGGCGCATCCCCAAGCGCACCGTCCGCCCCGAGCAGCTCCCCCACGAGCACAACCGTCTGTGGGTCGCGCTCGGCCAGTCGATCACCGAGCTCAACGCGCTGCGCGACCGGACCAGGGCCCAGCTCGGCGAGGAGGCCGGCAAGATCTTCGGCGTCCACATCGGCATGCTCAGCGACGCCTCGCTGACCAAGCCCATGCACGAGCTGATGGAGAAGGAGCGCGTCACCGCCGAGTACGCCGTCTGGAAGGGCTTCGAGGACCTCGTCCAGGTCTTCCAGCAACTCCCCGATCCCACCTTCCAGACCAAGGTCGATGACCTGCGCGATCTCTCCTCGCGCGTCATCCGCCACCTCATCGGCGAGCACGCGGGCCGCCTCAAGGAGCTCAACACCCACGCCGTCGTCGTCGCCCGAGACCTCACCCCGAGCCAGGCCGCGGGATTCGATCGGCGTCACGTCATGGCCTTCGCCACCGATCTGGGCGGCAAGACCAGCCACACGGCCATCGTCGCCCGGGCCCTGGGCATCCCCGCCGTCGTCGGCATCGGACATCTCGCCGAAAAAGTCACCGACGACACGCCCGTGATCATCGACGGCGACTGGGGCATGGTCGTCATCGAGCCCGACGAGGCCACCCTCGCCGACTACGAGGACCTCATCGAGGCCCGCAAGGTCGCCCAGCTCTCTCTCGAAGAGGTCGCCAAGCTTCCCAGCGTCACCGCCGACGGCACCCCCATCTGCCTCCTCGGAAACATCGAGTTCCCCGAGGAAATCGAGAACGTCATCAAGATGGGCGGCGAGGGCGTCGGCCTCTACCGCACCGAGTTCCTCTACCTCACCGGGCAGAAAGACGGCGGGAAGGCCGCCGAGCCCACCGAGGAGGACCACTTCGCGGCCTACAAGAAGGCCGTCGAGCTCTCCGCCGGCCGCCCCCTCACCATCCGCACGATGGACCTCGGCGCCGACAAGTACACGCAGGCCCAGATGGAAGAGGCCGAGCGCAACCCCTTCCTCGGCCTGCGCTCCATCCGCTATTGCCTGCAGAACCTCCCCATGTTCAAGGCCCAGCTCCGCGCCATCCTCCGCGCGAGCGCCTTCGGCCCCATCAAGATCATGTTCCCCCTGGTCACCAACATCCAGGAGCTCCGCCAGGGGCGCTATCTCATCAACGACGTGATGGAAGACCTCGACGAGGAGGGCATCCCCTTCGACCGCAACATTCCCATCGGCATCATGGTCGAGGTCCCCGCCACCGCCGTCATGGCCGACCTGTTCGCCCGCGAGAGCGCGTTCTTCAGCATCGGGACCAACGACCTCGTCCAGTACATCCTCGCCGTCGACCGAACCAACGAGCGCGTCGCCAACCTCTACAACCCCTTCCACCCGGCCGTCATCGCCACGCTCAAGGACATCGCCCGCTCCGGCAAGCGGCACGCCATCCCCGTTTCCTGCTGCGGCGAGTCCGCCGGGGAGCCCGACTTTGCCCTGTTGCTCATCGGGTTAGGGTTGCGTACCCTTTCGGCAACGGCCTCTTCACTTCCGAATCTGAAAAGAATGGTCCGGAAAGTGACGATCCAGACATGCGAGCGAATCGCCCGAAAGGCCGCTTCACTCGATTCCGACGCCGCGGTCATGGCCTTTGTGCGTGACCAGGCTCGAAAAATCATTCCCGAGGCGTTCGACGGACGTTCCGCCGAGCGCTGAGGGATACAGGAACACGTCCGGCCCGTCTCTGGGTCGATCGAAGGAACGTCTCGCCCCCCATCAGCGGCCTCGGACTCTGGCCTTGGTACCCCGCCACGCCGTGGCGGGGTCGGCAGGTGAGTCCGGCCCGCGAGCGCTCGACAGCCCCGTAGAACGGGCGGAGCCGGGGACGAACCTCAAGCCGGCGCGGGCGAACTCTTCGCCCGGCCGCCCCGCGACGAACGCGGGACAGCGTGCGCGGCCCCGCCTCGTGGCGGCGCCCCCAACGCACGAGCGTTCCAGAATCGACCCATCACGCCGCCGGGCCCGGTGCAGCGAGCTTGCCGCTTTCGAGCAAGATCGTCCCGCACACGAGGATCGCACGCGATCCCAGGAAAGGTCTCATGAGCACGAAGCAGATGATCATCAACTACGTCCCCGGCGAGGAGTGCCGCGTCGCCATCGTCGAGGACGGCCGACTCGAAGAGTTCCACGCCGAGCGCATGGACGGCCCATCCAACCACGTCGGCAATATCTACGTCGGCAAGGTCCAGAACGTCGAGCAGTCCATCCAGGCCGCCTTCATCGACTTCGGGCTTGAGCAGAACGGCTTCCTCCACGTCTCCGACGTCCACCCGCAGTACTTCCCCGGCGAGGACGGCGGCGGCTCCGGCAAGACCGAGCGCGTCGGCCGCAAGACCCCCCGCCGCGAACGCCCGCCCATCCAGGACTGCTTCCGCCGCGGCGACGAGGTCGCCGTCCAGGTCCTCAAGGAGGGCGTCGGCACCAAGGGCCCGACCGTCACGAGCTACCTCTCCATCCCCGGCCGCTTCCTCGTGATGATGCCGCAGATGGACAAGGTCGGCGTCTCCCGCAAGGTCGAGGACGAGGACACCCGCCGCAAGATGCGCGAGATCCTCGACCAGCTCGACCTCCCCGACGGCTTCGGCTTCATCCTCCGCACCGCCGGCATGGAGCGCTCCAAGGCCGAGCTCAAGCGCGACCTCGCCTACCTCATGCGCCTCTGGAAGGACATGGAGAGGCGCTGGAAGACCGGCAACAAGCCGCGCCTGCTCTACTCCGAGTCCGACCTGCTCGTCCGCGCCCTGCGCGACCTGCTCACCACCGACATCGACGAGGTGGTGGTGGACAACGAGGCCGCCCTCGCCCGCGCCGCCCGCTTCCTCAAGATCGTCGCCCCCCGCACCTCCACCCGCGTCGTCCACTACACCGGCAAGTCGCCCATCTTCCACGTCATGGGCATCGAGCCCCAGATCCAGATGATCCACGCCCGCGAGGTCCCGCTCCCTTCCGGCGGCCGGCTCGTCATCGACGAGGCCGAGGCCCTCGTCGCCATCGACGTCAACTCCGGCCGCTCGCGAGACGCCCGCGACTCCGAGACCAACGCCTACGAGACCAACCTCGAGGCCGTCGACGAGATCTGCCGCCAGCTCCGCCTGCGAGACCTCGGCGGCGTCATCGTCAACGATCTCATCGACATGCGTTCCGCCAAGCACCGGCGCGAGATCGAGGCCCGCTTCCAGGCCAACCTCAAGAAGGATCGCGCCCGCTGGACCACCGCCCCCATCTCCGAGTTCGGCATCCTCGAGATGACCCGCCAGCGCATGCGCGCCAGCCACGAGTCCCAGCACTTCGCCGATTGCCCGACCTGCCGCGGCCGCGGCCTCGTGCAGAAGCCCGATTCCGTCGCCGCCGACGCCCTCCGCGACCTCGCCTCGCTCCTGGACAACGACTCCGTCCGGCGCGTCGAGCTCGTCGTCAACCCGCGCCTCGCCGGCGAGCTTCTCTCCACCCGCCGACGCGCACTCTCCCGCATCGAGCGCTCCAGCGGCCCGTCCCCAAAGCACGTGGACGTCCGCGTCTCCGAGGCCATCCCCGTCGATCGCGTCACCTTCTACGCCTACGACGAGCGCGGCGCCGACATCGACCTTTCCAAGCTCGGCCACCGCAGGGCCAAGGCCGACGAGTTGGTCGCCTACGAGATCACCTCCGACGCCGGCGACGAGCCCTGGACCGTCGACGCCGAGCAGCCCGCGCCCGAGCCCGAGGCCTACGCCGACGAGCAGGCCGCCGAAATGGAGGTCCACCCCATCGAGCTCGAGCCCCTCTCGCTCTCCGAGATCGCCGCCCAGGACCAGCAGCGACAGCAGCCCCAGGAGCAGCACGGCGAGTTCCCCGACGACGGTCAAGGCCCACGCCGACGGCGCCGACGCCGCGGCGGGCGCGGTCGAAACCGCGGCCAGCGGGACCTGCCGCAAGGAGATGCCCCCCAGGGCGGGTTCGTTGGCGAGCCCGCCTTCGCGCCCCAATACGACGAGTCCGGCGAGCCCATCGGCGACCAGCCGGCCCATTCGTTCAACGCCGAGGATCAGGAAGCCATCACCGCCGATCCCACGCACGCGGTCGGTCAGGGCTCGCACCACCATGAGCAGCACGCCGTGAACGGCACCCCCTTCCCGCCCCGTGGCGAGCAGGCCGAGGGCCAGGGCGGCCCACGCCGTCGCCGCCGTCGTCGCGGTCGTCGCGGCCGCGGCCAGGGCGAGCAGGGTGGCTTCGGCGCTCCCGCCCACATGGGCCACGCGCTCCCTCCCGAGGGCGAGCTCCCCGATCAACCCCTGGACGCGGAATACGCCGAACCTCCCAGCTTCGACCACAACACCGGCGAGCCGTACCCGAGCGAGCACGAGTCCGCCGCGGCCGAAGGCGCCGAGCCTCCAGCGCCGACCTACGACCAATCCCACCCGCATCCCTATCCGCCCCAGGGACAGCTCGGACCCGCCGACCAGGGTGCGCCCGGTCAAGGCGGACCTCGCCGCCGTCGCCGTCGTGGCGGCCGAGGCCGAAACCGCGGCGAAGGCGGACCGGGCGCGCCCGGTGCGCCAGCGCCGCGCGGTGATCGCCCCCGGTCAGATCAGCCCACCAGCCTCGCAGACATGTTCCGCACCCCGCAGCCCGATCTCGCCTCCGACTCCGACGAGTTCGAGGCCGGGCAGCAGGGCGGCTTCGCGCCCGAGCCGCTGGGCCCGATCGATTCCGGTGCGCCCGGCGATGAGTTCGACGGCGATTCTGGCCCCGCGCCCGAGGGTGCGATGGGTTCCGATCAGCCCGGCGAGGGCGAGCCCCGCCGTCGCCGCCGCCGTCGCGGCCGTCGCGGCCGCGGTGGGGGGGTCGAAGGCCGTCCAGAGGGTGGCAAGCCGGGCGGATTCGACCAGCCGCGAGAGGCGTTCGCTCCGACGCCCCCGCCGCGAACTCCCGCCCCCGCGCCGGCGCCGGCCCCGCAGCCCCCCGCCGGCACGCCCAAGATCCGCACGCTCTACTCCAGCCGCAAACGCGTTGGCCCCGGCGTGTTGAAAGCCCCAAAGCGCGAGGATTGATCCGGTGACCAACCCCGCCCACCCGGCGATCGAAAAGCGCCTCATCGTGCTCGGCTCCACCGGCTCGATCGGCACCCAGACCCTCGACGTCGTCGCCCATCTCAACGCCCTCGCGGATCGGGGTGAATCC
>DASZWV010000437.1:0-3078 GCA_035546115.1 Phycisphaerales bacterium | reverse complement strand
AAGGTCTTCGACGCGGGCGCCACCGAGACCGGCCGCCCGTATTTCGTCATGGAGCTCGTGCGCGGCCTGCCCATCACGGAGTACTGCGACGCCCGCAAGCTCGGCATTCGGGAGCGGCTCGCGCTGGTGGCCGACGTCTGCGACGCCCTGCAGCACGCCCACCAGAAGGGCGTCATCCACCGTGACATCAAGCCGAGCAACGTGCTGGTCAGCGAGATCGCCGACAGGCCGATCGTCAAGATCATCGACTTCGGCGTCGCCAAGGCCACCACCGCCCGACTGACAGAAAAGACCGTCTACACCGAGTTTCGGCAGATGATCGGCACGCCCGAGTACATGAGCCCCGAGCAGGCCGGGCATGGCGCCGAGGACGTCGACACCCGCACCGACGTCTACTCCGCGGGGGTGCTTCTCTACGAGCTGCTCACCGGGGCCACGCCCTTCGACTCCCAGCGCCTGCGATCCGCCGCCTACGGCGAGATCCAGCGCATCATCCGGGAGGAAGACCCGCCCCGCCCCAGCACGCGCATCACCAGCAAGCCCGAGACGCTCGGAGCGGTGGCGCAGATGCGCTCCACGCCGCCCGCCAAGCTCCCGGGCGCGATCCGCGGCGATCTCGACTGGATCGTGATGAAGGCGATGGATAAGGAGCGCGCCCGACGGTACGACTCCGCGGGCGACATGAGCCGCGATATCCAGCGATTCCTCGCGGGCGAGGCGGTGCAGGCCGCGCCGCCCGGCCGCGCATACGTCGCCAGAAAGTTCGTCAGACGTCACCGCGGCGCGGTCCTGGCGAGCGGGCTCCTGCTCCTTGTGCTCGTCGCCGGCCTGGTCGGCACCTCGCTCGGATTCTTCAACTCGGAGTGGCAGCGCGGCATCGCCGTCGCCGAGAAGAAGCGGGCCGACCAGAAGGCCGACGAAGCGCTCGCCGCCGAGGCCGCGGCCAGCCGCCACGCGTACTCCGCCAGCATGCTCTCGGCGTGCCAGGCCATGGCGCTCAACCAGCCGAGCGTTGCGCGAGGATTTCTCGACGGCGCGCCCGCGAACCTCCGCGGCTGGGAGTGGCGGGTGCTCGATTCCCGCCTCGACACGTCCGTGCGGTCGCTCCCGTGCGCGATGTCGGGCTGGAAGGCCGCCGAGGACAACTGGGCCTATGAACTCATCCCCCACCCGGACGGACGTTCGTTCTTTACGATTCGGGCCTTCGAGATCGATGCCGCCCAGCGGTGGGATGCGGCGACAGGGAACCTGCTTGCGCGCTATCCGCGCCCGGCGAGCAGCGTGCCGAGCACGGTCTCTCCGACGCGCTGCGTGCTGGCGTCGGATGGCTCGCGCCTCTGCATGTTCTGCGGGCGTCCGCGCAGCATCGGGGCTCCCGGCGTCGAACTGTGGAACCTCGATACCAACTCCAGCATCATGCGAGCGGCGGTCTCGAACGTCCCGCCGGGCGAGGGCCTGCTCGCCGTCTCTCCCGACGGGGCCCGCGTGGTGCGATGCCCCGACCGCGGCGGGCTGCTCACGCTCCAGGATGTGCGAACCGGCGCTGCGCTCGCCACCGCGCCGCGTGGCAAAGCGAGCTGGGGCGTCTTCAGTCCCGATGGCAAGCTCCTGGTGTACACCGACGAGCGCGGGAACCTTCAGTTGGTGCATGGCGACACCCTCTTACCGGTGGCCACCCTCGGCGGCCACAAGAACGCGCTGCACAGCATCGTCTTCTCCGCGGACGACCGATTCCTCGCGACCGCATCCATCGACACCACCGCGCGCATCTGGGACCTCTCCGCGGAACCGCCCTCGTGCGTCGTCCTGCAGCACCCCGGGCAGGTGGAGACTGTCGCTCTGTCCGCGGATTCCTCCATCGCCGCGACGATGGGAGGCGACCTCGCCATCCGCGTCTGGGACGCCCGCACGGGCGACATGCTCGGTCTGTACTCGACGGATCGGCTCGTGCGCGGGGCCGTCATGGTCATGCCCGACGGGCGCAGCGTCGCCGGGCGAGAGCGCGACGGGACGGTCCGCTTCTGGGACATCACCGCCGACTCGACGGTCAACCTGCGCGGGCACAAGGGGTACATCAACGCCGCCCTGCTCGCCGAGAAACCCGGCATCATCGTCTCGGCCGCGTGGGACGGCTGGCACGGCGCTCCCGGCTGCGTGCGATTCTGGGATGCGCCGACCGGGCAGGAGATCGCGTCGATCGGTGAACCCGGCGAGGTCGCCTACACCCTCGCCGTATCCCCCGACGGCCGATGCGCGGTCGCCAGCCTCACCCGCACGCCGGGACCCTGGACCCCCGCGCCCGAAGAAGGGAGTTGTCGCTTGATCATCGTCGATCTGCGGACGGCGGCGGTCAGGGTCGTGCCGCTGGAGAGAATCAACGGCGAGCACGAGCGTGCCTACGCGACGGTGTTCGACGCGACCGGCGAGTACTTCGCCGTCGGCCGCGGGGGCCGCATCGAAATCAGGCGGGCATCCGACGGGGCGATCGTGCGCATCCGCACGGATGGGATAGCACCGTTTCTCCGATGTATCGCCTGGAGCCCCGACGGTCGAACCATCGCGTGCTTCGCATCATCGAACCCATCCGGGGCTATTGGGCAAAGAGAGCCCGTGCTGATTCTCAACGCCGACACGCTCGCCACCGAGAGATCGTTCGATGCCTCCTCGCCGTTCTGCATCGTCTTCTCGCGCGACTCGAGAACACTGCTCTCGGGCGCCAGAGATGGAATCGTGCGAGCGTACAACGCCGCTACCGGTGCGCAGATCGGCGCCTTCCAGGCCCACGACCGCCTCGTGAGCGGCATCGCTCCTTCACCGGATGGCACGCGCCTCGCCACCGTCGGCGGCGACGAGGGAGACGTCATCGTCTGGGACACCACCACGCCCCCCCCCTACGAGCGCGTCGCGAGATTCCACGAGGACGGCTTCGTCGGCGGCGCGGTCTGGGACTCCACGGGCACACGCCTGATCGGCGCATGCGACAAGACCATCCGCATCTGGGACGACACGCCGCTTCGCGAACGGGTGGCGATGCGACAGGCAAGGGCGGCCGCGCTGAAGACCGTTGAGCCCCTGGTC
>DASZWV010000436.1:0-12111 GCA_035546115.1 Phycisphaerales bacterium | reverse complement strand
CGTGCCCCACGGCGTGAACGACACGATCTGCCGGGAATACCCTGGCGTCGAGGCGTTGGCAAAGTTGTTGCCGGTGATCTGCATCGCCACCTGGCTGGCGTTCAATGCGGATCGTCCGATGGCGAGCGAGCTGGAGAGACTCATGCGAGCAATCCTCGCGAATGGAATGCCAAACCGATCCGTGTTCCTACGACCGCACGTCCATCGCCGAGACCACCTGTACCGATGCCCCAACGGACCCACCCCGCGCGTACGTGCCGGCGTGCGAGAGCCGCTGGCACACCTGGCGCATCAGGCCTTCCATGTGGGCCGAGAGCGTCTCGCTCGCGGCCTTCACGGCCTGGTGTTCCCTGTGCAGGCGGTTCAGAATGTCTCTCAGAGCGACGCCGGCGCCCGCCAGCCGTGAACGCACGGGCTCCGGTGCCGCGGCCGTGACCTTCGTGAGCGTCGCATCATGCCCGGCCATCCCGGGTTTGGACGACCCGGGCCGCACGATGGTCGCCACGATCGTCTGCCGCTCGCGTTCCAGACCCGCTATCCGTTGCACGATCTCGTTCTGTCGGCCGATGCACAGGCCCAGGGCCCGCCCGTCGGCCGCGGCGATCGCGGCCTTGTGCTCCCCCGCGAGCGCGAGCAGCCGCTCGTGCTCGGCCAGCAGGTGTCGCAGGACGACCTCAAGGTGCTCGAACGCGGCCCCGGGACCGCCCGGGACGGCCCCCGCGGGCGAGTGCCCCTGGGCGGATGGAGTCTGATGGGAGGGATGTCGCGAGCGGCTCATGCTTCACTCCACGGGATCGCGGGCAGCCCATTCGAGGAAGAGTTCGGGCCGGGCACATCCGTGCGCCCGGCCCGGCTCCTGGCTTTCTCGATCAGTTGCCTGGCGATCCGGTCTACAAGCGGAAAGTTCTTCGCGTGCACGATGTGCTGCGCCAGATCCGCATCGGCCAACGAGCGGAACTGCTTCTCGGCGTCCGTCGGTGCAAACGGCGGGGCGGCGTTGTTCGACTCGCGCAGCTTCTTCAGAACCGGCTGCACCAGGCCGATCGCCACGAAGCTCTCGGCCGAGCGCCGGGCGTACGCCTCGGGCGACTCGTGCCCGTCCTGACGGAGCTTCCCAAGCACGGAGGCGAAGGACGCACGATCCGAGCCTTCGGCCGTCCCATTCCCCCGACGAAACAACGCCGCATCGTCCGGCTGAACGGCCGCGCGTGGGTCGGTGTCGAGAGAGAGTGCAAGAGAGGACATGGTGCGCTTGGGCTGGAGACCGCCTACTCGCGGATGAACCGTGCGTGCAGCCGGCCGGCCTGATAGATCTGTGCGAGGATCTGGATCTGTTCCTTCGCGGGAACGTTGAGCTGCTTGAACGCCTCGAGCAGATCCTGCACCCGTGCGCGATCCGCTCCTGTTCCGGTGGTTCCGAACTCCGTCCAGTTCTGGCGAGACACCTGCGGGTCCTGAGCCGTCGGTGTCGGCGCGGGCGTCGTCGTCGTGATCACCAGCTTGTCGTTCCCGACCGTGACATCGGAGATCTCCACGTCCGCCGTCACGATGATCGACCCCGTCCGCTCGTTCACGACCACCATCGCCGGCAGGTCGAGCAGCGACGGGCTGAACCGTTTCGCCATCACGTTCGCCAGGAACCCGGTCGGGTTCGATCGCTCCTGCTTGGGAATGTTCACGTGCACCATCGTCTCATCGACCGCGTACGCGATCGGCTCGGTCGGCTCATCCGTCGCATCCAGGTTGGCGTTCAGATCGTTGATCTCCGAAGCGATCGTCCGGGCGACCTGGTAGGACCGGAAGTACGGCCGCAGGATGAGGTTGAACCCGCTCCCCACCGGCTGCGGCCGGATGTCGCGCATCAGCACGGCCCCGCCCCGGATCCGCCCGGTCGTCGGCACGTCCGTGTCCTCGAGCACGATCGGGCCCGACGCCATCGCGTACGGCGTGTGATCGTCCGCCCGCGGCCCGAGCAGCGGGCTGATGATCAGCGTCCCGCCCTTCAGGCTCGAGGCGCTGTGCGACACCTGCACGAACACGTCCAGCGCATCCCCCTCGCGCCCGCCGCCCTCGGGAAGCGTCACCGAGAGCGTCACGATCGCCGCCGATTTCGCGTTCGTGAGCGCCTTGAGATCCGGGATCTGGATCCCGTTGTTCTCGTACACACGCGCCAGGGGCAGCGCGAGAACCATCTCCTTGCCGCTGTCACCCGTCTTGTTCAGCCCGGTGACGATCCCCACGCCGCGGAGCGTGTTGGTCATCTGCCCCTCCAGCCGCACGAACTCCTGGATGCTGACGACCGGGTTCTCGCGCCGCGGCCGCGTGAGCGACCCCGAAACCAGCGGGGCCGCGCCGGGCGTGTTCGCCGCGAGGCTCGCCGGCCGGTTGGCCCCAAGCGGTGGTAGGGCCGGCTGCGCAAAGCTCGCGCTCGTGAGCGCACAAACTGCGATGAGAGCGATGTGGCATCGTGCCATAGGAGTGCATCCTGCTTCCGTTCGGCCCGTCTTCGCAACCGGAGTGCCGTCCCGGGGCTCCGCACCGGTCGGCTCCCGCCCGCCCCGCTTAGAACGGGAAGATTGTCTCCAGCACCCGCGGGATCAGCCCCTTCTCGTTGGCCTCGCTGACATCTCCCTCGTGCTCGATGCGGATGGTCAGACCCGCGATCTGGCTCGACTGGATGGTGTTGTTCTGCGTGATGTCCTCGGCCCGGCATGTTCCCGAGAGGACCACGGTCGTGTATTCCTTGTCCTTCCGCGTCATGCGGGCCTCGAGCACCAGGTTGCCGTTGGGCTTGGTGTCCACGACGAACGCCGAGATCTTCGCCGTCACCTGGTCCTTCCGGTCGCTCTTGCCCGTCCCCTTGAGCTCCTTGTTCCCCGTCACGCCCACGCCCGGGTGCACCGAGCCGATGCCGTCGGTCAGCGTCGCGTTCGACAGCAGCGCGGACAGCGATGGGAACTTCGCGAGCTCCGCCTTGAGCGTGTAGTCCTTCTTGAAGTCCGTCGTCTGGGTCGAACTCTCCGCGCTCGTCTCGTTGATGATGACCTGCACGAGGTCGTGCTTCTGGTACCGCTTGGGCGGAGGCGCACCCACCGCGAACAGGCTCACGCCGTTCAGGGACTGGGCCACCGTCTCCTTCTCGACCTGCGGCGGGGCGATCACCTCCTGGCCGGTCGATGTGGTGGGCGCGGGAGCCTGAGGGGCCGGCTGGCCGTTCTGCGGCTGCCCCGCCGCCGGCGCCCCCGCCTGCGGGGCCTGCGCGGGCGTGGCTTGCGGCTGGTAGTGCGGCGGAATCGCCGCCACCGGCTGCTGCTTGGGCTGCGCTGGGGGCGCGCCCAGGTTCTGTCCGAACGCCGCCGAGCAGCACGGGACAAGGAGCGTCCCGGCCGCGCTCAGCAGACAGATCACGGGGCGAGACAATGGGTGCTTGTCGTGCATGCGTTGCGCTCCTCAAACGAACTCAGGGGATGCTTCGGATCGCTCGGATCGCGGATGATCGCCCTTGCGCGGGCGGTCGGTCGGCCGACTCCGGCTTTGCGGGCTCACCGTTTCCGTCGCCATCGCCGTCGCCAGCGATCATCACCGCCCGGCCCGGCCCGCACAGACGCGCGATGAACACCCGGTTCGAGCCGTCGAGCTTGAAGTGAATGCGCTCCCCATCGCGCCCCTGCTCCATCGCCCGCGACTTTGCTTTCACGCTCATTCCGCCCGAGAGAACGTGCACCCACACGATGTCCCCGCGCTTGCACACCACCGGCTGGGTGATGTCCGACGCCGTGATCGTCGCCCCGGCGACGATGTTCCGCGATGCGATCTGCCCCGCCGCCTCCTCCGCCGTCACGGAGGGCTTGGCGTTCGGAGAGACCCATTGGCGCGTCGATTCGACCGCGTTCGGCGAGATCGCCTCGCCGCGGGAGATCGGGCCGCGGGCGTTCACCACCGGGCGATTCACCAGCGCCTGCGTCGAGATCAGCTTCGCCGCCGTCAGCCGATCCCCCTCGTAGATGAACACGTTCACCGGCGTCCGCGCCGATGCCCCCGTCGCCGCGGGCTGCACATCCACGCGCCGATCGCCGATCGGCTGATTCAGGAAGTCCTCATCGGCGGCGTCGAACGCAAGCCGAAGGTCCTGTGCCCCCGCTTCATACAGCGACAGCAGGCGCGAGGCGATCGCCGTCCGGATGGTCGGCACCCCGCCCAGATCCACGGGCTGCGGCGTCGTGAGCCCCAGGCTCGGGCGGGGCGTCGTCTTGGCGGAGTCCGAGTTCTGGCCGCCGCCGTCCCCGAAACTCACCTGGCAGGCCGATCCCCGCAGCGTGATGCGGGCCCACAACACCTGCGCGGCGTCCATCGCCGACCGCACCTGCGCAACGCCGATCGTCATCCCACCGGCCACCGGATTCGCGACCACCACGATCTCCGCGAGCTTCTCGCCATCGGGCGTGGTAGGGGGGTCGATCTCCGCGATGTCCGCGAGCGTGATCGCGTGTCCTGGTTCCTTGCTCGAGATCGTCGCGGCCGGCTTGAGCACGACGTGCGTCTGCGCGCTCGCCACGGCGGCACACAGCAACATCCCGAGCCCCGCCAGCGGCCACACCCACCACGGCGCACCCGGCGCCCGCCTCATCAGCGTTCCGTTCACGATTTCGGCATCCTGCCTCATGTTCCTGACTCCGTCACTGCTTCATTGCGTCACTTCCGCCGTCTACCGATGGATCTGGGCCACCGTCTGCAGCGTCTGATCCGCCGCGCGGATGCTGTTCGAGTTCATCTCGAACGCTCGCTGGATCTGGATCAGGTTCACCAGTTCGGTCGTCGGATCGACGTTCGATCCCTCGAAGCTGCCCTGGGTCAGCGTCCCGAACGCATCCTGCCCCGGGTTCCCCTCGATCGGCGGCCCGCTCGCCCCCGTCTCCACGTACATGTTGTTCCCCGCCGCCTTCAGTCCGGATGGATTGATGAAGTTGGTCAACGAGATCTGCCCGACGAGTTCCGGCTCCGACGTCGCCGGCCGCGTCACGAACACTTGCCCGCTCTGGTCGATGTCGATCTTGAGCCAGTCCGATCCCACCGTGATCGGCGGGTCGAGCCTCGACCCCTGGTCGTTGGCCAGCACGATCTGTCCATCCGAGTTCAGCGTGAACTGTCCGGCCCGGGTGTACGCATAGCCCCCCGGGCCCTGCGATTCCGGCACCGCCACGCGGAAGAACCCATTCCCCGTGATCATCAGGTCCAGGTTGTTGCCTTGCTCCGTGGATCCCTGCGCAAAGTTGAACTGCGTCCCCGAGACCTTCGTTCCAAGCCCCACGTACAGCCCCGTCGGGCGCTGATCGCCGTTCAGGTTCTTCAACCCCGGCTGCGCCTTCTCGATGTACATCAGGTCCTCAAAGTTCGCACGGCTCGACTTGAACCCGGGCGTGTTGATGTTCGCCAGGTTGTTCGCCGTCACGTCCATGGCCGTGTTCAGCGCAGTTAGTGCGCTCGCGGCCGAGTGCATCGAGATAATCGCCATAGTGCCCGACGGCTACGCACGCGGCGTGCCAGTCGCTACGCCGTCACCCGCCCGAGCGTGTTCACGGCCTTGTTCATCAGGTCGTCGTGCAGCTGCATGATCTTGGCCGTCGTCCCCACCAGATCCGAGGCCTCCTGCACATCCATCATCGCCCGGATCGGGTCCGCACCGGACTCCTCGGTCGCGTATTGAACGATCCGCCCCGTGGCGCTCGTCTTGACCGCCGCCGACCCGCCGGGAAGCGCGTACTGCCCGTCCCCCACCTTCTTCAACGCGCCCCTGCTGGGAACATCCACGAATCCCAGCTTCGCCACCGCCGCGCCCCCCTGGCTGATCGTCCCATCGCTCTCGATCGTGAACTCATGTCCCGGGTTCAGGGTGATCGGCTGGCCCGCCTCATCCAGAACCGGCTGGCCCTGAGTCACCGTGACCAGCTTCCCATTCGCGTCCAGCGTCAAGCGCCCGTCCCGCGTAAGACGCGTCTCGGTGGTCCCCGGCTTCGATCCCGCTCCCGCGACCGTCAGAAACCCGCTCCCCTCGATCGCCACATCGAACGGGTTCCGCGACCGCACCAGCGTCCCCTGCGCAAAGTTGATCCGGTTCGGGGCCAGCAGCACGCCGGACCCCAGCCGCTCCAGCAGGGCGTTCGAGGGGAGATTCAGCAGCCCATCCTCCTGCCGTGCCGCCTCCCGCGGAATGGTGAACGAGGAATCCGGCTTGAACCCCACCGTCTGGATATTCGCCAGGTTGTTCGCGGCCACATCCTGCCGGTGCATCGCCGCGATGATCCCCGACGCTCCGATCATGTACCCATAGTTCATGGAAGCGGCTCCCCGGGGTTTGGCCGGCCATCCAACAGCCCCGCCGCCTGCGTGCGCACAAACTGCGTCAATCCCTCCGGCTCTTGCGCCATGTCGTCGATCCCTGCGCCGGGCGTCGCCATCGCCAGATGCGCCATGTGGATCCCCGCGGCCGCCCGCGCGAGCGCCAGCAGACGCAATCCCAGAGCCTGATCCCGCGGCAGATCGCGCGTCAGAGCATCGGCGCAGAGCGAAACAGACAGTTCGGCGTGGTCGTGTTGGGAGAGTTGCACGACCCCGCGATCTCAAACCGCGTGCCAGTCTCGCACAAGCTGGGGGCGTGTGTACGCCACCTCGAACCCCGCCCGCACCGCGTTGCGATACGAGCCGCTCCCCGCGCGCACATCCAGCTTCGCCAGCCGCGCCCCACGCTCGAGCGCGATCTCCAGCCGTCGAGCGGTCAAGGCCTGCTGGATCCCGTGCCCGCGAAACGCGGGCAGAACGGCCGCGCCGGACATCAGGGCCACGTCCCCATGCAGGGACATGCCCGCACCGCCGGCCGGCGTTCCCTCGATCGTCGCGAGCAGCATGATCGACGATGACATCGCGCTGCGCACGGCCCCGATGTCCACCGCGAAACGCATCGGCTCGCCCCCATCCGCGAATCCCGCATCCAGCACCCGGCTCCACGCCCGCGCCTCCGCTTGCTCGACCCCGCGGATCTCCAATCCAGAAACCCGCGGCCGACTCGGGGGCTCGCGCCCGTGGCCCAGCCGCCGCGTCATCACCGTCTCGAACGACCCGATGCGATACCCGCGCTCCATGAGCATCGCCACAAACCCCTCGTCGGCCAGTGGACACAGATCGACCACGACCGGCGAGCCGCTCGGCCGATAGACCTCTTCAACCGCATCCCAGTCGCTCGGCTCCACCGGCCCGGAAAGCCCGGGCCCCTTCACCGCGTTGAGGGGGTCCGAGGGTCCATAAAACAACGCCGCCCCGCCGCGCCCCCCCGCATCGCGCAAGGCCCGAATCCCACCCAATGGATACATCCGCTGCGCCGCCTCGCAGAACGCCAGACACGCCGCGCTCTCCGCGTGCTCGAGGAGGCGGGCGACACTCTGATCCACGAACATGAACTGATCGGACTGCTCCGTGCTCACGCCGCGAGTGTATGGCGACTCCGCCGGAATCTACGGATCTGCGAGTCGGCCGTGCGAGCCCGAGTCCGCCGGGGTCGACCCCGGCGTCGCCGGCGGCGGCACCACCGGATCGGGAGGTGGCTTCTGCCCCGCCGGCGGCTTCGGCGGCGGAGGCAACGCACCCTTGTTCGTGAGCTCCGCCAGGATCTGCTTGACCATCAGCGAGGCAAACCCGATCTCGCCCAGCGCGCCCACATCCGCCTGGATGAGCGTCATCGTCCTGGTGTGCCGCTCGACGACCACCACGATCGAATCACCTCGATCGTCCTCGAACGCCAGCCGCAGCCGTCCCGGCGTCGCATCCTCCAGCGTCCGCGTGAGCGAGAGCCGTGCCGCCGCCCGGCGCGCCGCATCCACAACGTCGTCGAACTCCGCCAGTTCGACCGTCCGGGCCTTCCCGCGGTCGAAGATCGTCACGCCCGTCTGCGCCACCGAAGCGCCCGCGCTCACCGCCGACGGCTCCAGGCCGGTGCACGCCCCAAGCAAGCCGGCAACAACCATGAGGGGAATGGCGACTGGACGCATGACGCCAGTTCTACGCGCCGCTCCCGCTCCAGGTTTCGCGCATTTCCCAAGTTGCCCGGCGAGGACCCGGGGTGATCCCCCTAGTCCAGCCAGTCCTTATTCTTGAGCCGCTGCGGCACGTACTCCTCGGTGACGTACGAGATGCCCTTGTTGATCATAGCTTCCACTTCCATCTTGAAGCCGTTGTCCAGCAGCCCCTGGATCTCCTTCTGCCATCCCTTGTTGTGCTCGAACCACGGATACGCCGCGATCTCCTTGGCGCGCTTGATGTCGTTGTCGTTGAGCGTGATCTTCACATCGTCGCTGAACCCGCACGCCTTGTAGTCCTTCGAGCGCACGCCGATGAACTTCGCATCCGGGATCGCCAGCCGGTTGGACTCGAACGCAAGCGAGATCGACCCCTGCTTGATCACCGAGAAGATGTAGTGCCCCCACGGGTCGCAGTCGAGCAGGCAATAGATCGGCAGGCCGAGCTCCTGGTTCAGCCGCTGGAGCAGCCGCCGCACGCCGCGCGAGGGCTGCCCGCCGCCCTCGGTGAGGATGCAGTTGTGCTCCTGCCAGAACCTGTCCTCGTTGAAGCGCCCCCACACGGTGTCCTTCTCGACGTGGAGGACGAACTTCGCCTCGCACTTCTTGAACTGCATGACGTCCGGCTCGACGATGCTGGGGATCGAGTACCCGCCGCTCCCCATCCGCCGGCAGTCGATCTCGTCGCCCGTGTCGATGATCGTGATGTTCCCGATCATCGTTCCCTTCTTCTTCGCGAAGATGTGCAGCTCCTCGCGCAGCGCCCCGAGCGACACCTCCAGGTCCTCGAGGATCCCGTCCGACTCGTCCTGGTCGGCGAACGTCTTTTCGTTGGTCCCCGCGACGGTGTGCAGCCCCTTGTAGAACATACCACGAAGGCTGAGCGTCTTCTCGACCTCGATGAGTTCCTTGATCGACTTGCCGTGCAGGCACGTCTGCATGAACTGCTTCGCCTGGCCGAGGTTGAACAGTTGCCGCTCGGCCGATGCGCTCCCCATCTCCAGGATGCCGCGCTTCTTGTTCCAGATCGTGTTCGACTTGGTCCGCAGCGGGATGTCGATCTTCGGCTCCCGCCCGCCGAGCGCCTTGGCGGCCACCTCGTCGGCAAGCTCCACGATGCTCGCCATCGTCGCCTTGTCGCGCGCCTTGATGCGTGAAGAGGTCTTCCCCTCGCCAACGGTCTTCGTCTTCGCCATGCCTGCGGCACTCCTTTGCCAGTTCATCGCCAGCGGAGTGTATGGAGAAGTGCGAGCATTCGACAAACACCTTGGGTCCGTCCGCCACTCACTCCTAGGCTGAGTCCTCGGCCCTTCTACCTCCCCTCCGTCAGCACCTTCTGCTTGTCGTACTCCAGCCTGAACCTGTACTCCACGCCCATTCCCTTCATCCCCGTCGCCCCTGCCGGCACTGGGAGGTCCCACCGCAGGATGTTCTTCTTGTAGTCCGTCTCGCGGTACTCCTTGTCCTCGCTCACCTCAGGCTTGAACTCCACCGGCGTCAGTTTGATGTCCGCATCCTTTGGTCCCGGCAGCCGGTCCAGCACGCGCACCGTCGCCGGCGACTTGCCGAAGTTCTCCACCGTCAGCTTGTACGTGAACTCGATGATCCGATTCCCGCCCTGCGTCGAGTCCGTCCGCTCCACCAGTTCCTTGGATGTCCGCAGCGATGAGTCGATCCCGAACCCGGCCTCGAAGCTCTCCCCGGCGGCCACGGTCGGCACGCCCCCGGATCCGACGAACTCGCCCCCGATGTAGCTCGACGACGGCCCCGCGAGCAGCACCGTCTCGCTCGTGTTGGTGATGTGCGCCTGGTTGTACACGAACTGCGTCAGCGCGGGCGTCGCCGTGCGGACGACCTGCGCGGGCAGCTCCATCTGAGCGATCTGGATGAGCTGCTGATCGGCACGGCTCGGCATGCTCGTGCGGCCCGTCACGCGGTACGTCACGCTCACGCCCTCATCGCCCTGCCGCACCGCCGGCTCGCTCGTCCGGACCTTCCGCTCCACCTTCGCGGTCGAGATGAGATCCAGCAGCTGGCTCTGGTCCGCGACTTGGTTCAGCCCCGTGTCGAGCGACAGCACGGGCCGGTCTCGATCTTCCGCCCATCCCGCGCTCACATCCGGCTTGCCAGAAACTGTCGCCGCCCCGTTGGCAATCTGGCCCGCCCCGACCCGCCCTCCGTCGGACATCGAGTTGAACGCAAAGAACTGGTCGTTCCCGGTCGCGTTTCGTGCACGCTCCACCTCTCGAAGCTGCGCGGCCAGTTCCCGCTTGGCCTGCTCGTATCCCTTGTCCTTGAGCATCGCCAGCGCCGTCTCCTTCTCGCTCGGCGCCGTGAGCGCCACCTTCAGCGGCCGCAGCGTCGGCCCCATCGCCACAAGCGCGGGCGTCGCCGTGCTGAGCGTCAGCTTCACGTTTCCCCAATCCTCCCCGCTCATCTGCTGCACCGACGCCTGATACTCCAGCATCGCCCTGTCCGCCCGCGCATCGTTGATCCGCAGGTTGTACGACGGCATCCAGTTCGCCCCGCTCACCAGGTACGAGAGCCGCAGCTTCGCCCCGGCCTTCGTCGCGTTCACGAACACCACCGCTTCCCGCGCCGTCCGTGAGGTCGAGGCCGTGAGCACCGCCAGCTCCCGCTCGCGAAGCTGCAGAGCCTCGCTCAGGTCGCGGATCTGCAGGCTCAGCTTCTCCCACTCATCCGTCTGCGCCTTGCGCTTGCTCGTGACAAGCTCCGTCAGCTTGGTCAGCGTCTCCGCGTTCAGCACGCCGCTCTTGAGCTCCGCCTGCGCCGACGGCGCCACGAAGTTCTCCAGTTTGTCCAGATAGGCCCGCTGCCACTTCTGATAGTCCTCCTGCGACTTTGCGGCCTCGAGCGCATCCTTTGCATCCCGGACGGCTTTCTCAGCCGCTCGCACGCTCTCCCGCGAATCCTCGCCGATCGGCCGCACGCGATAGCTCACGCTGCGGATCTCCACCCCGCCACCATCCGCCGACTCCGCGTACAGACTGCTCGAAATGATCGCCTCCGGCAGATTGGTCACCACGACCTCGCGCAGCCCGACACCCCCCGGCACATCGATGATCCGCGCCACCTGCGCCTGGCCGCGATACACGGTCACGGCATCGATCGTCCCCGTCAGCACGTTCTCCGCATCTCCGCCCGCTCCCGGCATCGCTGCCGCCGCGGCCAGGGCACTCGGAGAGAACGCGGTCCCCGCCACGCACGCAAGCAACGCACCCGAAACGCACATCGCGGCCACAGATCGACGGAGCATGTTCGCCCTTTCAAAGCGCAGCCCACCCAGCGGGCCGCCCACCGAATGGCCGCCCGCCGGGCACCGTCTACCACCACACATCACAATCCGCGCCCCGAATCAGTCGCCCGGACGGGCTACCCGTAGTGCGAGACCGACCGCACGATCTTCCCGGCCGCGTTCAAAAAGAACACTTCCCCCGCCAGATCGCCTGTCATGCGCCGATACACCAGCAGCACGCTCTCCAGTCCGGTCGTCACGTACATCGGATCAAACCGCAGCGTCGGATTCCGCTTCAGCGCCCGATCGAAGTAGTCGCGCACCGCGGCGATCCCCTTGAGCGAGACGTCGTCCGTCCCGTTGTACCGTTTGATGAACGGCGATGAGTGCTCGATCGAGACGTCGTAGCACGCCATGATCGCGTCGAGATCGTGGGCGTTCCAAGCGGTGTACCACCGTTCCGCGAACGCTCGGGCTTGTTCCGGGGTGAGTGCCATCAGAAGAGTCTTGGCCCCTCATCCACCGGCACCATCTTCCCTGTCTTCAGATCCAACCTCATCTTCAGTTTCGGCTTCTTGGTCTCCGCGGGCGCGGGCTTCGCCGTGGAACCCGCGGCGGTGGGGGAGACGTCGCTCCTGGTTCCTGCTTCGGTCTTTTTGCCTTCCAACCTCTTCCCTTCCTCCTTGCCCTTCTTTTCTTTCGGACTCTCCTTCGTCTCCTTCGCGGTCTTGCCTCTGCCTCGGGTCTCTTTCGCTGGCGCCCGTCTCGCCGAATCCACCTCGATCAGTC
>DASZWV010000435.1:0-7424 GCA_035546115.1 Phycisphaerales bacterium | reverse complement strand
CGCTCTCGGGCGAGGGCGATGGCGCCCGCGGCGTGCGGCTGTTGCTCGTTGCCGCAAGCAAGTCGCGCGCGACCGACGTCCACTGCGAGCCCAAGGGCGACGCGTTCCATGTCCGAATGCGGGTCGACGGTCAGATGATCTCTGTGTCCGAGATGCCGAACGCCGTCGGCGAACTGGTCATGGGTCTCATCAAGACGGCTTGCCAGTTTCGCCCCTCCGCGCGAGACGTTTCGCTCGACGGCCACTTCTCCATCAAGTTCCCCCAGTCCGCCACCAACAGCGCCCGCCGCGTCGACTACCGCGTCTCCTTCACCCCCACCGTCCACGGCCAGAAGCTCGTCATCCGCGTCCTCGACACCCGCGACGCCCCGGTCAAGCTCGGCGACCTCAACCTCCCGCCCTACCAGTACGACCGCATCCGCAAGGTCTGCGAGCAGGACTCCGGCCTCCTCCTGGTCTGCGGCCCCACCGGCTCCGGCAAGACCACGACCCTCTACTGCGCCCTGCGCAACATCGACCGCGACCGCCGCAACGTCGTCACCATCGAAGACCCCGTCGAGTACCAGATCGAGGGCGTCACCCAGATCCCCGCCGACGAAAAACAGGGCAACACCTTCGGCACCCTCCTCCGCTCCGTCCTCCGCCAGGACCCGGACGTCATCCTCGTCGGCGAGATCCGCGACGAAGAAACCGCCCGCACCGCCATGCAGGCCTCCATGACCGGCCACCTCGTCTTCTCCACCGTCCACGCCAAGGACACCATGTCCAGCGTCTTCCGCCTCCTCGACCTCAAGGTCGAGCCCTACCTCGTCGCCAACTCCCTCGAGGTCGTCATCGCCCAGCGCCTCGTCCGCGTCCTCTGCGAGAACTGCAAGCGCCCCACCAAGGTTCTCCCCGTGCAATCCACCCGCATGGGCAAGTTCCTCGAGGGCCAGACCGAGATCTTCGCCGCCACCGGGTGCGCCGCCTGCCTCCGCACCGGCTACCGCGGCCGAAAGGCCATCTTCGAGATCCTCGACTTCACCGACGAGCTCCGCGACGTCATCCTCAAGGAGCCCACCATCGCCGCGATGAAGAAGGTCATCGAGACCGGCATGTTCACCACCCTGACACAATCCGGCTGGATCCAGGTCGCCCGCGGCATCACTTCCATGGACGAGGTCGATCGCGTCGCAACCGCCAGATGACCGGATGCCCGGGTGACGGCGCGACACGGCGGCCAAATGCCGTTCACCCCGTCATCTTCCGCATTCTCATAAAGCCCACGCGCGCAATGGCCGAAACTCCTTTCCATGTGGCCCTGGTCCAAACGCGAAGAAGGTTCGACCGATAACGCGCTCGCCAGCCGGCGTCGCGCCGAGCGGATCCAGTCCGCCGTGCTCGCGTGCGATTTCGGACCCATCCACGACGTCTCCCGGTCGGGCGTGCGCCTCCGCGTTCCCTGCCGGCCCCCGCTGGCGATCGGCCAGGAGATCCAGCTCGAGCTCAGCGCCCCGACCGACGGCATCTCTCTGCGGGCCAAGGTCGTCCGCATCCAGCCCATCGGCGGCGGTCGCTACGACATCGGGGCCGAGTTCCAGGAGCTCTCCTCCGAAGACTCCGCCGCCGTCGAGAACCTCGCCCGCTACGGCAAGCGCCGCGTCCCCGGGGCCTTCGCCAACGAGGACAAGCGAGAGAAGCTCATCGCGGCCCTCAAACTCCCGGACTACTACGCCCTGCTGGGCCTCAACTCCGGCGCCCACATCGACGAGGTCCACGCCGCCTACCGCACCCTTGCCCGCAAGTTCCACCCGGACGTCTGCCGCGAGCCCAACGCCCACCAGCGGTTCTGCATGATCAACGACGCCCACGCGACGCTCTCCGATCCGGCGCGCCGGAAGGAGTACGACCAGCTCTACGCCCTCCGCCAGGCAGCCTGAGAGCGGTCGAAGAACCCACCATCGAACAGAACGCCCCACGCCCGACACCAACGCGGCGCCGGCACACCAGCGCACGTACAAAATCCCCGAGTCCCCAGTCCCCGGCCCTCACTTCTCCGCAGTCCCCGCATCCATGAACCGGCAGCCGAGGGCGAATCCCGCCCCATCCTGGCCGCGGCAGTGGCACACCAGGGCCTTGCGGGCCAGCGGCGGCGCCCCGTTCGTCGGCGGGAACTGGATCACGATCTGCGATCCCGACTCCACCCGAACCCGAGACCACAGGCCGCACCCGCCCTTGGACAGGTCGCGCACGAACACCCGCGTCTGGAGCGTGGTCTGCCCCGACGCGTCCAGCACGTGGATCTGCACCTCGCCCACGACGGGCGTGCGCGCATCCTCGCGCCGATTATCGGCCTCCAGCGTGGCCTCCTCGAAGACCAGCCGCTTGAGAAAGCTCATGCCGGCCTTGGCCAGCTTCCCGCTCGGTGCCGTTCGTTCGTTTCCCGCCATTGATCGCTCCATCACGCGGGCCTTTGCCGCCCGTCGCTCGTGCTTCGTTGTGTCCTATGCCGCATTCCGCATCCGCAGCGACTCGTTGTCCGCAGCCGCACGCGCAAACATGATGATCTCTCGCCTCATCTCGTCGGTGATCCCGACGAACTGAAACCCGTGCTCATACCGGCCATCGGCTCTCTGTCTGCACGAGACCAGGCACGCCGGCACCACCATCGACGCCCCGGCCGCCTTGATCTGCAGGTTCACCGATCGCCCCTCCGGCAGGTCCACCGGCCGCTTGGCGACCACGCGGCACCCGCCCTTGGACAGGTTCGTGACCTCGCCGAACTGGCACTTCGTGTGGCTGCACGTGATGCGGCCCGCCGTCCGGCGTTCGTTGCGCGATGGCTCCTGTTTTTCGTTGAACAATGACATCGTGTGTCTCCGCTCGCGCCCCCTCGCGACCTGGCGCACACGTCTGCATCGTCCCGGAACCTCCCCGGAATAAGCCCCAAGGTCGCCGCCCCCGTCGCGCCCATGACGATCCTGCCGTCTGCGACGCGGCCCGCCCCCCTGCACGCCCGAGAACCTCTTCCTACCCTCTCCCTCCATGTCCGCAAGCCCACCCACCGATCGCGAAATCCCGCTCCCCGAAGTCAAGATGCACTTGTACCGGCCCACCGAGCCGGTCGCCGCACGCATCACCAAGTCCGAGATCTGCACCGCCCGAAAGGCCGCCGGATTCGTCCGCCACGTCGAGATCGACGTCACCGGCACCCATCTCGCCGGAAACATCCGACCCGGCCAGTCCATCGGCGTCCTCGCCCCCGGCCACGACGCCAAGGGTCGCCCCCACGCCGTCCGCCTCTACTCCGTCGCCAACCCCACCCGCGGCGAGGACGGCAAGGGCAACATCATCTCCACCACCGTCAAGCGCACCATCGACGAGGAGTGGGAGACCCACAGGCTCTTCCTCGGCGTCTGCTCGAACTACCTCTGCGATCTCCGCGAGGGCGATGAGATCAAGCTCTCCGGCCCCGCCGGCAAGAAGTTCCTCCTCCCCGCCGAGCCCGCCTCCTACGACTACATCTTCTTCGCCACCGGCACCGGCATCGCCCCGTTCCGCGGCATGCTCCTGGATCTCCTGCACGACAACTCGCCGTCCAAAATCACGCTCGTCATGGGCTCGCCGTACGCCACCGACCTGCTCTACGACGCCTTCTTCCGCCAGATGGCCTCCGAGCACCCGCGCTTCACCTACCTCACCGCCGTCAGCCGCGAGCGCCAGTCCGACGGCCACGACCCGATGTACGTGCAGGACCGCATCTCAACCAACCGCGACCAGCTCATGGCCATGATGTCCAGCCCGCGAACGCTCATCTACGTCTGCGGCATCGCCGGAATGGAGCTCGGCATCTTCCAGAAGATGGCCGCGATCCTCCCCCAGCACGTCCTCGAGCAGTACCTCCAGGTCGACCCGACCGCCATGGGCGACATTCGCTCCTGGTCGCGAAAAATGCTCCACCGTGAGGTCAAGCCCACCAGGCGCGTCTTCCTCGAGGTCTACGCGTGACGGAGAGAGTGGCACCGGCAGCGTGCTGCCAGTGGTGAGCCGGACCAGTGCACGATTCTCTGAGGCCGCATGAGACCCGCCCTCGCTTCCAGACTGGCCCCCTTCGGCACGACCATCTTCACCGAGATGACGCTCCTGGCGAACAAGCACGGGGCCGTCAACCTCGCCCAGGGCTTTCCGGACTTCGACGGTCCGCAGTTCATCAAGCAGGCCGCCATCGCCGCCATCCAGAGCGATGCGCCCGGCCACAACCAGTACGCCCGCATGTTCGGCATCCCCGCCCTCAACGCGGCCATCGCCGCGGGCTGGCGGCACCGCACGGGCCAATCCATCAACCCCGACGCCCAGGTCACCGTCACCAGCGGCTGCACAGAGGCCATCTGCGCCGCCATGCTCGCCCTGCTCGACCCCGGCGACGAGATCGTGCTCTTCGAGCCCTACTACGACTCCTACCGCGCCTGCGTCGCCATGGCGGGCGCCACGCCGCGCTTCGTCACCCTCCACGCCCCGTGCGACGATGGGTGCCATGGTCGCCCCGCCGTGGGCCCCGCCACGCCGTCCCCAAGGGTCGCCCTCTGCACGCCCCTCGCCGGCGAAGAACAGTTCTGGTTCGACCCGCAGCAGCTCGCCGCGGCCTTCACCCCGCGCACCCGCGCCATCCTCGTCAACACGCCGCACAACCCCACCGGCAAGGTCTTCTCGCGCGAAGAGCTCAAGCTCATCGCCGACCTCTGCATCAGGCACGACGCCATCGCCATCACCGACGAGGTCTACGAGCACCTCACCTACGACCCCGAGCGCCCGCACATCTCCCTCGCCACGCTCCCCGGCATGGCCGATCGCACCCTCACCCTCTCGAGCCTCGGCAAGTCCTTCTCCCTCACCGGCTGGAAGATCGGCTGGGCCATCGGTTCCCCTGATCTTTCCAAAGCCGTCCGTGCCGCCCACCAGTTCATCACCTTCGCCACCGCCACGCCCCTCCAGCACGGCGCGGCCGCGGCCTGCTCCCTGAACCCCGAGGCCCTCGCCGCCGTCGACCATCTCCGCGCAGACCTCGCCAAAGGCCGCGAGTTCCTCGCAGCGGTCCTCAAGGACTGCGGTTTCAACGTCTATCTCCCCGCCGGCGCCTACTTCATCCTCGTCGATTGGACAACCGCCCCGCGCTGCTCCAAGGCCGGCATTCAGGACGATCTCGCCTTCTGCAAGCATCTCACCGAGCACGCCGGCGTCGCCGCCATCCCGCCCAGCGTCTTCTACGAGAACAAGCAGCACGGCAAGGCCCTCGCCCGCTTCGCCTTCTGCAAGAAGATGAGCACGCTCGAGCAAGCCGCCGACCGCCTCCGGAAGTGGGCCAGCCAATAGGGTGCCGTCGTGGGGCCGCTTCGGGCCTCGCTCCGCTCCGCCCGCGCCGCCGTTTGCCAAGAATCCCTGCGCTCCCGACCGAAGAACCTCGCGGAATGCTCATCGGTACCACCACGGATACTCCCATGCGCCGAGTCACAAACCCCACCGCCGCGCTCTTCGAAGACCTCGAGCCCCGCCAGCTCCTGACGTTCAACCCAACGTCCCAGGAGCAGTACATGCTCGAGCTCCTCAACCGCATGCGCCTGAACCCCGCCGCGGAGCTCGGCAAGCTCACCACCTCGCTCTCCAACCCCGCCCGCTCGGCCGACCCCGACGTGGACGCCGCCCTCGTCTATTTCCGAACCCAGGGCACCCTTCTTGCCCAGCAGTGGGCCTCCCTCGTCCCGGCCCAGCCGCTCGCCTGGAGCGACAAGCTGTACACCGCCGCCGAGGGCCACGACAACGCCATGATCCAGGGCGATGTGCAGTCGCACCAGGTCACTTCCGTCAACGAGCCCGATCTTGGCGCCCGCGCCAACAACGCCGGATACACCGGCTGGTCCAACCTCGCCGAGAACATCTTCGCCTTCGCCAAGAGCGTCTTCCACGCCCACGCCGGCTTCGCGATCGACTGGGGCGGCGACCCCACCGACGCCTCGTCCACCGGCATCCAGGATCCCCCCGGCCACCGCGACGACATGATGGATGCCATCTACTCCGAGGTCGGCATCCGCATCCTCAACCCCGGCAATGTCCCCGGCCACGACGTCGGCCCCATGGTCGTCACGCAGGACTTCGGCCGCCGCTTCGGCCAGGGCCAGCCCTTCCTTCTCGGCGTCGTCTACGGCGACACCTCGCACAACAACTTCTATGACCCGGGCGAGGGCTTCGGCGGCGTCACCATCACCGCCGTCGCCAACAACGGCTTCGGCTCTCAATACATCACCACATCCCTCTCCGCCGGCGGCTGGCAGATGCAGGTTCCTTCGGGCACTTACGCCGTCACCTTCTCCGGCGCCGGCTTCGGCGCGGCCGTCACCTACCACAACGTGGTCGTCACCGCCGAGAACGAGAAACTCGACGCCATCAAGGGCATCGCCCCGCCCGCCCCGGTCATCCAGGTCCTCGGCAACAACATCGTCATCGCCCCGGGCGACACCACCCCCAGCCGCTCCGACAACACCTGGTACGAGAACGCCAACCTCGACGGCCAGACCGTCGAGAACACCTTCGTCATCAAGAACACCGGCAACCAGACCCTCACGCTCACCACGTTCCCCCGCGTGCAGATCTCCGGCGCAAACGCGGGCGACTTCACGCTCGCCATGGATGCGACCAACTCCATCGCGCCCGGCTCGAGCGTCACGTTCAAGATCTCCTTCGATCCAAGCGTCCTCGGCCAGCGTCTCGCCAGCGTCACCATCGCCAGCAACGATCCCAGCCACGGAACCTACACCTTCACCCTCCAGGGCTACGGCATCAGGCGCCCGATCGTCCAGATCACCGGCCACCAGATCGTGATCGCCAATGGCGACTCCCAGGCCACTACCGCCGACTGGTCCAAGTTCGCCGGCATCGACGCCAAGTTCGGCGCCAAGACCCGCGTCTTCACCATCCACAACATCGGCCTCAAGGTCCTCAACGTCTCGGGCGTCACCATCACCGGCCCCAACGCCAATCTCTACCAGGTCATCGTCCAGCCCGCCTCCTCCGTCGATCCCGGCGACTCCTCGCAGTTCTACGTCCGCTTCATCCCCAACGGCCAGGTCGGCTTCGCCAACGCCACGCTCAACATCGCCTCCGACGACCCCCTCACGCCCACCTACACCTTCGCCATCCAGGGCAACGGCCTCGCCCTCCCGCGCGCCCAGGTCGCCAGCTCCACCGGCATCGCCATCGACACCGGCAGCCACAACCCCAACCTCACCGATCTCACCGACTTCAAGTTCGCCGATGTCGACGGACAGGGCGGCTCCGTCCGCGTCCGCCTCTTCACCCTCACCAACGTCGGCCTCGCCACGCTCACCCTCAGCGGCCCCAACTTCGTCACCCTCACCGGCCCCGACGCGGCCGATTTCGTCGTCAGCGCCCCG
>DASZWV010000434.1:0-1980 GCA_035546115.1 Phycisphaerales bacterium | reverse complement strand
CCGACCAGCGCCGGGGCGTTGCCGTTGTTCTTGACGCGGTAGAGCTCGATCTGGTTGCGGATCGACTGCAGCTGGGTCTGGATGTTGCCGCGCTGGGCGTCCTGGCTGGCGTTGGTGAACTGCGGGATGACGATCGCGGCCAGAATGCCGAGGATCACCACGACGATCAGAATTTCCACCAGCGTGAAGGCCTTCGAGACTGTGTTACGCATGCGTGAGGCTCCTTGCGCATCGCCGCCCGCATCCGGCGATGCGCCCACGTTTCCCCGTGGACTCGAACGCATCATCCGGACGCTGCGCGGTGCTGGAGGGATATCGAGCATCGCGCGGGGCGACAGGAGCGCAAGATTCGCACGAAAGCCCCGGCGCCGCAAACCGTTGCGGCCTGTGTCGTTCGGCGAGGATGTACCGCGTGCCGGACCGCGACTCGCGGCGGATTATCGCGCCCGCACCGGACACTGCCGGCCTACTTTGTGCCGAGGATCAGCGGAACCACGCCGGTGCTTGGCAGGTTGAGAGCGCCGACAACGGCCGCGGCCGCGGTCGCCTCCTCGCCCGTCGCCTGGGTGGTGAGCTTCACGAGCGAGTCGATCTGCCGCTTCTCGACCATGTTGCCGAACCGCTTGGCGGAATCGGCGCAGTATCCGAGGAGCTTGGTCTTCTCGGCGCCCTCGGAGGCCAGCGCCGCGTCGAACAACGCAACCTGGGCGGTCTTCGAGTCCATGAGCGACAGGATCTCCGCGACGCGGGCCCTGGTGTCGCCCTTGGCGTCCGAGATCGCGGTGACCAGGGGCCCCTGCGCCTCCTCGATGTTCAGGATGGGATTCCCGGAAATCGCGAGGTCTCGCAGAACGCCCAGCGATCGCATCTTGTAGGCCTCCGCCTCTGCG
This sequence comes from Phycisphaerales bacterium, assembly GCA_035546115.1. Classification (GTDB taxonomy): domain Bacteria; phylum Planctomycetota; class Phycisphaerae; order Phycisphaerales; family UBA1924; genus UBA4658. The sequence goes on along the minus strand of DASZWV010000434.1, from coordinate 1,090 downwards.
GCGCTGATCGGCCCGCCCGAAGCGGCGTCGATCAGGCTCGTCATCGACGCCTCAACGTCGGCGGGGCCGGCGCCATCGCCGACCAGCCGGACTCGCACATCACGCGAGTATCGTGGGAACAGCTCGAGGCGGGCCTGGGCCGACACGATGGCGAGAATCGGCGTTGCCCGCAGGCGAGCATCGGACTGGGCCTGCGAGATGAGATCGCCGGTCTGCTGGGCCGGCAGGTTCGTCATGATGACGTCCACGCCGGGAGAGTCGGCGATCGCCTGCCGGACATCGTCCACGCTGGTCGCCGGCGGGAGCACCGTATAACCATCCTTCTTCAACAGATCCACCATCGGGGCCTGCACTTCGGTGCTCCTGGCCACCACGAGCGCGTACTTGGTGCCGGCGTCGCGGATGCTCGAGGCGAGCGTTCGCACGACGGCTTGCGAGCCCTCGAACGCATCCCTTGGCTGGGCGATGCCGATATCGATCGCCGTCTCGTACTGCACGCGACGATTCGGGTACTTGAGCGCCTCGAGCAGCGGCTTGCGCACCATCGGATCGAGGTAGGCCTTCCACAGGTCGCGGCCCGCGGTCTTCTCGAGGGCGCTCAGGGCGCGACGAACCAGCGGCGTATCCCCCGCATCCAACGCCTTGCCGAGCACGTTCTGATCCACCTGCGGCCCCGCGGCCACGGCGTAGTACATCGCCTCGCGCCGGTCTTTGCCATAGACCGGGTTCTCGTACCCCTCGGGCGTTCGCAACTCTCGCGAGAAGTCCGCCGCGACCCAGGTGGAGATGGCCCGCATCGAGGTCGGATCCTTCTTCAACGCGAGTTCGGACATCTTCATGGCCATGGTCTGGCCGAAGACGCGCGTGTCCACGCCCTGGAAGGTCAGTCCGGAGCCGGGCTGGTAGTCCCAGACCAGCTGGTTCGAGTCGCCCGGGAACGGCATCAGGCTGGGCGATCCGGCGAAGTAGGCATCGGCCAGGTCGTTGTAGCGCTCGGCGATCGGCATCTGCTCGTTCACAGCCCCGGAGATGTTGTGGATCGCCCCGAGAGCGGCCGTCTTTACCGATGGGCTCTGCGTCGTGGAGGCCA
>DASZWV010000433.1:0-3857 GCA_035546115.1 Phycisphaerales bacterium | reverse complement strand
AACGTCGAACCCGAACTCCAGGGGTCGCTGATTGATCGGCGAGGCGAACGTGTTGTCGCACACGAGCAGCGCCTGCGGCGCCTGCTTGCGGGCGATCGCCGCGATCGCCGCGAGATCGACGACCTTCAGCATCGGGTTCGTCGGCGTCTCGACCCACACGAGCCTCGTCCCCGCCCCGATCGCCGCCGCCGCCTTCTTGGCGTCCGTCAGGTCCACGTACTTGAGCTTCAGCCCCTGAGATCGCTCGCGCACTCGGGTGAACTGCCGGAACGTCCCGCCGTACACATCGTCCATGCACACGACCTCATCGCCCGCGGTGAGCAGATCGCAGATGCACCCCATCGCGGCCAGGCCCGACGAGAACGCGAAGCCGCCGCAGGACGGGTCCTGGCCCTCGGTGATCTTCGATCCTTCGAGCCGGGCGACCATCCGCTCCAGCGCATAGCGGGTGGGGTTGTGCGAGCGGCTGTACTCGAACCCCGAGTGCTCGCCCGGAGACTTCTGCGCGTAGGTGGAGGAAGTGAAGATCGGCGGCATGACCGCCCCGGTCACCGGCTCGGGCGCCTGGCCGGCGTGGATGACTTGGGTGTCCAAATGCAGGGCGGAATGGTCGGTGCTCATGAACAATCTTCGGACCATGACGGGCCGATGGCAAATCACAGGTTGCGAAGCGCAACCGAAAAGCCCCGGGACCGTCCGATCTCACCGCAATGTGCTCCCACGCGTTGCCGGCCGCACGGCAACCCGTCGAAGGGCCTACTGGCAACCCGCGAACCAAGCGTTGAGAAAGGCGAAGATATCGGCCACCTGGAGCCCATTGATCCCGTCGAAGTTCGCCGCGGGTGAGCCCGCGAACCAGGCGTTCAAGAACGCGAAGATGTCCGCGACCTCGAGCGTGCCGTTCCCGTTGAAGTCGGCGGCGCAGGGAGGCGGCGGATTCCACTCGTAGGCCCCCATGTCAACGACCGGAACGGGCCCGACGCCCGTGTTCGCCCGGGCGGGGTCGTCGGCGAAGCGGGGCAGGCCGTCCATGTCCAGCAAGATCGCGACGGCGTTGGGCGATGAGCCCGCGTCGTTGACAGGCGAGCCCGAAACGGGCTTGGGGATGTCGTCGGCGGTGCCGGCGATACCGTCCGGGCCGTCGAGGTCGGTGAACTGCGGGTCGGTGTTGATATTCGAGCCGGCGTAGCCCCCTTGCACATCGCTGAACGTGGCGCCGACGGAGGCCGCCGTGCCGGTGCCCACGCCGATCTGGGCCGGACGTGCGAGCCTGCGAAGCATCATGTCGAGCCGATGAGCCATCGCAGGAACCCGGCGAGCTATCATCGTTAACCCGCGGCCAGTGCGAGCGATGCTCGCTCTGCGCCGTGGCGGCATCCCGCACGCCGATGCGGTCTTCTCGCATGCCGTGTGAATCACCTTTGAAACGAGCAATTCTGAGGTAGACTTTCCCCGCTTGCCCACGGTGGTCGTGTGCGAGTGTTCACAACGCGCATCGCGCCAGGAGACGATCCTCGATGTCACCCTCACTCGCAGGTCGGCTTTGCCATTCTCGGACACGACACCCCGCCGCCGCCGCGCTCATCGCCGCGATCGGCGCCGTCGGCTTGGGCGCCGCCCTCGCGGATGCGCAGTGCGTCACCTACACGATGACCCAGACGGCCGGGAGCATCGTGCCCGGCACGGCCGATTCGAACGACCACTGCGACGACTGCACGGTCCTCATCGCCCTGCCCTTCCCGGTCACCTTCTTCGGCGCAACGTACAACTCGGTGAACGCCGGCTCCAACGGGTTCCTCGACTTCACGACCTCGCACTCCGGCCTGTACTCCAACGGTTGCCTGCCCGATGCCTCGGGCTTCGGTCCGGCGATCTTCCCACACTGGGACGACCTCCGCACCGACACGGTGTACCCGGGCATGGGCATCTTCACCTCGACCTCGGGCACGGCGCCCAACCGCATCTTCAACATCGAATGGCGCACCGTCTACTACGCCAACTCGGCCCAGACGGCCAACTTCGAGGTGCGCTTCTACGAGGGCCTGGACGGCTTCGATCTGGTGTACGGCAACGACGACCTCAACGCCAGCAGCGCGACCATCGGCGTGCAGTCCACCGGCACGGGCCCGTTCACGCAGTTCTCCTGCAACACCGCCAGCACCGCCAGCGGCATGGTGCTCCACTTCGACTGCATCCCGCCGGTGGTTCCCACCGGGCTCGCCGCCGCCAACCCGAGCACCGTCGGGCAGAACTCCGCCACGCTGTTCACCGTCGCTGTCACGCCCGCGGCCAATCCGACCAGCAGCGGGCTCGCCGTCACCGCCGACTTCACCACGATCGGCGGGAGCGCCTCGCAGGCGTTCCACGACGACGGCACGCACGGCGATGCGACCGCGGGCGACCACACGTTCAGCCTCAGCTACGTCGTGCCGATGACGGCCGCCGTTGGCAGCAAGTCGATTCCGTTCACCGTCTCCGATGCCGAGGGCCGGTCCAGCGACGGCACCATCTTCCTGAACGTCACGCCGCCCTGCTCGGGCCCCGACGTCACGGTGTTCGACCTCATCGATGTGGCCAACTACGGCGCCTCCGGGAACATCAGCGCGTTCGCCGTCGGCACCAACGCCTGCAATCCCGGCTGCCAGCCCGTGTCGTGGATCGCCAGCACGAACCAGCACCCCGTGGTCGCCCAGAACATGTACCGCCTGATGAACGGCCGGTTCGAGCAGGTCGGCCAGTCGTGGCTCAAGCACACCTTCGCCTCGACCAACAGCGGCGGGTGTGGCTCCTGCCAGCAGCCCCCCAACGGCGGCGCCCAGCTCGGCGTCGGCTGTTCCGATGCCTACGGGTCTGGGCTCAACGGCTCGCAGGGCGGCCTCGGCCCGCGCTCGCAGGTCAACGCCACCACGGGGGCCTATCCCTACCCATTCACGGCACCGGCCGTCACCGACACCACCATCGATCGCCGCCTGCAGGTCTACACGACCGATGTGACGCCCGCCCAGAACCCCGGCGCACGCTACTTCGTCGAGTGCCACTACGTTACCGCCGACGATGCCGCCGTGAACAACGGCCTGAACAACGCCACCTACCGCGAGGTCACCGCCAGCACCCTGCTGAACTCGAGTCCATCGTTCGCCAGCGGCTCGCACTGGCGAAGCCCGGGCATCCAGGCGTGGAAGGACGCCGACGCCGCCGTCACGCTCCTCCCCGCCGACTATGACGTCGGCGGAATCACGGCCCGCTTCCTCGTCGCGGCCAAGGCGACCGACAACGGCAACGGCACGTGGCACTACGAGTACGCCATCCAGAACCTCAACTCTGATCGCTCCGGGGGCTCGTTCACCGTTCCCACGCCCGCGGGCGTGGCGATCTCCAACATCGGGTTCCACGCGCCGTTCTCCCACTCCGGCGAGCCCTACAGCAACGCGCCCTGGACCTCGGCCCACTCCGGCGGCGTGCTCACCTTCGCCACCGACAACTACGCGGCCAACGCCAACGCCAACGCGCTCCGCTGGGGCACGCTCTACACCTTCCGGTTCGATGCGAGCACGGCGCCCTCGACGGGCTCGGTCTCCATCGGCCTGTTCAAGCCCGGCTCTCCCTCGAGCCTCGCCGTGAGCGGCATCCCCGTTCCCAGCGCCGCCTGCGCCCCCGATTTCAACCAGAACGGCACCCTCGAGGTGGCCGACATCTTCGCGTTCCTGAACGCCTGGTTCAGCGGCGACCCGCGGGCGGACTTCAACGGCATCAACGGCCTCGAGGTCGCGGACATCTTCGCGTTCCTGAACGCCTGGTTCGCGGGTTGTTGAGCGTGCAGCGTGGCGCCGGCGGGCCGTTCGAAAAAACGGCCCGCC
>DASZWV010000432.1:0-9899 GCA_035546115.1 Phycisphaerales bacterium | reverse complement strand
TCCGGAGGGCGAACTGCTCGTCGGGGGGAAGTTCACGATGGCGGGCGGCGGTATCTCGGTCTCGCTCGCTCGATACGGGCTGGGCATCAACGCGGCGTGCCCGGCGGATGTGGATTGCTCGGGGGCGTTGAGCACGCTCGATATCTTCGCGTTCCTCGATGCGTGGTTCACGGGCGATTCGACGGCGGATTTCAACGGCGCCGACGGCGTAAGTACTCAGGACATCTTTGACTTCCTCAACGCGTGGTTCGTGGGCTGCTGAAGCCGATCGGCATCCGCGTCGGGCACCTTGTCAATCCGAACTACAAGGGCCCCGAACGAACGGTCCGGGGCCCTGTCTTTGTGCGTTGTTCTCCGGCGGCTTGCGCCGCTCGGCTCTGAAGTTCAGCAACCGGCAAACCAGGCGTTGAGGAATCCGAAGATGTCCTGCACGTCGATGACGCCGGAGTTGTCCATGTCGGTCCGCACGTCGCCCGCGAACCAGGCCTCGATGAACGAGAAGATGTCCTGCACGTTCAGCACGCCGTCGGTGTTGATGTCGGCGGGGCAGAGCGCGCACCCGAGGCTGCCGCAGAAGAGCTTGAACTGGGCGATGGTGGAGTAGGCCTTGCCGCCCGCGGCCGCGGGATCGGTGATTTCCCACTGGGCGTACATGGTCTGGCCGGCGACGAGCCCCTGTCCGGTGAGGGCCCAATGGTTGGTGGCGACGCCGTTGCCGGCGCCGGAGCCGGAGGCGACCTTGTTGTCGAAAGTGAGCGTCGGCGTGATGCGCCCGCCGGAGGGCGGGGAAGTGGAGACGAGCAGTCGCGCCGGTGCGCCGCCGAGGGCGTGGTCGAGGCCGATGCGGAAGTCCGGGCTGCCGATCATGGGCGGGCTGTTGGCGATGATCGTCGGGGTGATGCCGCCCGAGCCCGCGACGCCGCCGCCGATGATGGTCGGGATGTCGGTGGTGCGCTGCGAGAAGAGCGTGGGGTGGTCGAAGGGGAATGTCTCGTTGCGCACGCGCGGATCGACCAGCGCGTTGGTCAGGAAGTCCTGGATCACCGCGCCGTCCGGGGGCGGGATGTGCACGTTGGGCATCACGGGGTCCTGGTTGTCGGTGAACTGCACCGTGCCCGGGGCGTGGTCGTAGAAGCCGAAGACTTGCTGGAGCGTGGTGAACACGCCGTTGTGCATGAAGGAGGTCTGCAGCGCGACGTTGCGGAGCGTGGGAACCTTGAACTTGCCGCGGTCGTTGGCGTTGCCGGTCACCACCTGCCGGCCGGTGTCCTCCGTCGGCGGGCGCAGGCCGATGTTGCGGTAGGCGTTGTTGGGCTGGCCGGCGAACAGGGGCGGCACGTGGCACGCTGTGCAGTTGGTGCCCTGCGGGCCGGTGCTGAGGAAGCGCTGCAGGCCCTGCTGCTGGTTGGGCGTCAGCGCGTTGGTGTTCCCGGCGGCGAAGAGGTCATAGGGCGTCTGGTCGGAGATGAGCGTCCGCTCGTAGGTCGCGATGGCCTTGGCGATGCGGTCGGCGGTGACCCTTCCGTCGCCGAAGGCCCGCGCGAACAACTCGGCATAGCCCGGGCGGCCGGCGAGGGCCGCGGCCACATCGGCCGGTGGGTTGGTCGCCAGGGCCAGCGGCCGTGCGCGCGCGATCCGCGACGTGACCTCCGCCCAGTTCACGCCCTCGTGGGCCATCTCGACCGGATTCGTCGGCGGGGCGAGCACCTGGCTCTCCAGAGCGCCGCCATTGAAGATGCTCACCTGTCCGGTCTCCGGATCGGTAAACTGCGAGGTGGCGCGCCCGTCCCAGAACAGGTCGTTGAAGTAGGCGGCGTTGATCGGCGAGGGCGCGTTGCGACCCGTGACCTGCTTGCCCGTGCCGTAGGTGATGTCGCGCACGAAATCGGTCAGCGAGTCGGAGTGCACGACCCCGGGCGAGCCGAAGATGTCGTCGGCGGTGTTGAGCACGCCGTCGGGCCCGGCCTGGCGCGTGCGGCGGGCCTCGGCGCCGCCGTGGCCGGGGAGGTGGCACGTCGCGCACGCCATGGTGCCGTCGACCGAGAGCTGCTCATCCCAGAAGAGTATCTTGCCGAGCACACGCTTGGGCTCGGTGATCGGGTTGGCGGCGGGGACGGGCACGGGTGGCAGTTGCGGCGGCGGTGGCGGTGCTTGAGCGCCCGCGCGCATCGTCAGGCCGCCGACCAGCGACGTTCCGAGTGCGATCAGGCAGAGCGTGCTCAATCGGTGTGTCTTTCCCAGCGTCATGGCCGAACTCCTTGTGGTCTGAATCCGAATCCGATCTTGAAATGTCCGAGCCGTCCTGCGCGTGATCAGCGTGAATCATCCGGGCCGCCTCGCGGACCTCGGGGCGGCCCGTCGCCCGGATGTCCGCGCCCTCTCCCGGGCGGGCCCATCCCCCGACGCCCGCCCGGCGGGCCGCGGCGAGCGAAGCTCTGATCCGGCGTGCCCTTGAGCAGGCGCGGGATGAACGGGTAGGTGTCGGTGATGACGTAGTAGTACGTTCCGCCCGGGAACTCGGGCGTCACGCCGGTGCGGCCGTTGCACTCATCAAGATCGCCCAGGCCCGGAACATACTCGTAGTCCTGCACGAACGTGCCGTCGTACTTGCCGCCGGGGACCCGATCGCCGGTGCGCTCGCCGCTCTTGATGCGATAGCTCGACTTGAGCGTGCGGACCGCGCTCTTCGCATCGCCCGCCGTGTCGTGGCCCCACATGGAGTAGATCGGGAAGCCGTCCGCGGCCCAGCCGATGAGGATCATCCGCGACCCCTCCGCCGCGCCGCTCTCCTTCACGAGCCGATCGACGAGACCCGTCGGCACGCCGTGGTAGTGGTACGCCCCGTTGGGCTGCACGTGGGCGTGGCTGGAGTCCACGCCGAGATCGATCTTGCCGGAGAGGGCCTCGTAGTTCCAGCCCGAGGTGCGGTCGTTGTGCCACCACTCCGCCGTGCCGGGGTCGAAGACGATCCCGTTGACCGCGACGCCCACGAGCATCGGGGGCGGCCCGGTGCCGGTGTTGCCGATGCTCGTCGGCTTGTCGTTGGCCTTCGGGTGCTCCGGCGCGCGGAAGCTGTACTTCTGCGCCGAGATCGAGTTCGGGTTGCCGCGCCCGGGAAACTGGCCCGTCGGGTGGTCGGGGATGCCGTTGGAGGTGATGTATCGGTATCCGTCGCGGACCTCGATCTTGACCTCGTTCCCGGGCTTGTTGCCGGGTTCGGTGTGTGCGGGCGCAGCCGCGGGATCGGTGTTTCCACCGGCCGGGAGGCTCTTCGCCGGCCCGAGGGGAGCACCGCTCCCGGGCTGCGCCGCACCGGCGCCCGCTCCCAAGAGGACGAGCGCCGTCACAACCGAAATCAAGAAGAAGGAGGATCGCATCGCATGGAGTTGTCCCCGGGCCCCGTCCGGGGGACAGGGCGCGCCAGATAATCCTCACCTTGCAAAGATCCCCCACCTTCACCGGGTCCCGTGCGGGATGCCCCCGGGCGACATTCCCGGGATTGCCTGTCCCCCGGCCCCGTTTTCCCGACAATCTCTTCCGAGGTCCCTTTGTCCACACCCCCCAATCACAGCGGCCACGAGGTCTTCGAGATCCTCGCTCGCGAGCACGCCGACATGCTGACCGCGTACCTGCGCAGCCTGGTCGGCAACGACCCCGCCGTGGACGACCTGTTCCAGCAGTCCATGCTCGTGGCGTGGCGGCGGCTGGGTGACTACGACCGCTCGCGTCCGTTCGGGCCGTGGCTGCGGGGCATCGCGCAGCGGCTGGTGCTCGAGCATCGCCGGCGCAAGGCGGGGCGCGCCGTGCCGATGGACCCGGCCGTGCTTGCCGAACTCGATCGGCGGTTCGATGATCTCGCGACCGGCCCGGGAGACACCTTCCGCGAACGCGCCGAGCGCGTCCTCAACTGCCTCGCCAAGCTTCCCGAGGCGATGCGACATTCCATCGAGATGGTCTACGCGCGCGGGCTGCTCATCGCGGCCGCGGCGCAGGCCCTTGGTTCCACCGAAGAAGCAGTCAAGAAGCGCGTGCAGCGCGGCCGGCAACTTCTGGCCCAGTGCCTTGCCGGCCAGGTCGGGGGATCGGGCGCCGATTCCGGCGAGCCCGCCCCGAAGTAACTCGTGAGTCTCCTATGAACACCGACTCGAACAACATCCCGTTTCCCAACACGCCCGAGGGTGCCGGCGAGAACGCCCACGTGGAACCCGCGCAGGACGCCACGCCGCAGGCCGCGGCGGACGAACTGCTCGCGCACGGGCTGCTGACCTATCTGCACAACGATCGGCCGGAGGTGCAGAGTCGGCGCATCGATCGCGTGATGGGGACCATCACGCGGGAGGTCGCGGAGTCCTCGGGCCGCGCAACGCATCGGTTCCGCTTCCCGATCCGCACGGCCAGGGGATGGCTGGCGCTCGCGGCGGGCATCGCGCTCGTCGCGACCGCGACGTTCATCGGCTTGCCGAGCGAGGCGTCGGCGCAGGCGGTTGTGGAACAGTCGATCGCGGCCATGCGCGCGGCGGGCGCGGGCGGTGATCGGCGCTACGAGGTGCGGTTCACCGTGCACGGAACGGATGGGAGCGATGTTGAGCTCAAGCCCGCGACCGTCGACATGCGGGCCCCGAACGAACTGCTCCTCCTCGCGACCGCGCCCGATGGCCACCAGGTCATCGCCGGCCGCGACGACAAGGGCGACTGGTGCTATCGGCGCGAGCAGGATGGCGGCGGCGTCGAGCGCGAGCACCCGGAGCGGGCGTGGCCGCGCTGGTCGAAGGTGGGCGAGGAGTCGCTGTTTGCCGACTCGGTCGATCGCCTGCTCGAGGAGCTGACCAAGGGATACAACCTGACGCGCGAGTCGGATGCGACGCTCGCGGGGCACACGGGGACCTACCGCCACGTCATTGCCGAGCGCCGGCGGCCACGCGGCCCGGGCGGCGACAAGGTCGAGATCTGGATCGACCCGAACACCAACGCCGTGGAGCGCATCGAGATGAAGTGGAACGACCCGCCGGCCGCCGACGGCCACGGGCCGGATGAGCCAGCGCCCGACGATGCCAGCGGCGGCCAGCCGGGTGATCAGCCCGGCGCAGGGCGCGGCCAGGATGATCGTCCGCTCGGTTCACCCAACGGACGTCGCCCGCCGCGACCCGGCATGCGGCCCGATGGCCCTCGCGGCGGTGATGATGCGAATGGTGATCGGCCTCCTCCGCACCGTCGACCGCGGCCAGACGGCGGACCGGCCGATGGCCCGGATGCGGGCCCGATGGATGGGCCGGACGGCGGACCGATGGATGGCCCCCCCGATCGCCCGCTCCGTCCGCATCCGCCGCGGGCGGGCGGCCCACCGCCGCCATTCCCCGGCGGCCTCGGGCCCGCGGGACCGCGCGGACCAGGCAACCGGCGCTTGCCGCCGAAGCTGCTGGTCATCCAGCGCGTGGAAGCGCCGAACTTTGCGGACAACTGGTTCAGCCCGGAAGGCCACGCCAGCAAGTAGCGCTCAGCGCTTCGGAATCTCCACAAGCCCGCTCGGCTGCAACTGTGGTTCCTTCATCCCCTTCACCTTGACGAGGATGCCCTTGCCGTTGTCGAGGTTGTACGGGTTGCGTTTCTTCGCATCGCGCAGGCGGGGCGAGTTGTAGCCCGGCACCTGCGGATCGAAGTCGCTCGCGTCGAACACGCCGACGGTGACCATGCTCATGGTCGGGCCGTGGTAGTAGAACGCGAGCTCGCCCTCCTGGCGAAGCTTGACGGCGGCCTCTTCCGCGGCCTTGCGAACCTCCTTGAGGTCCGCCTCGCTCGGGAAGCGCAGGTCGCCGCGCTCGTAGACGCCGACCTGCAGGGTGTACAGCGCATCGGGGTAGAGCTTGCGCGCGGAGGCAAGATTGAACTGCGGCAGGCTGCCTTCCATCTTCCAATCCAGCGGCGGGGCGAGCATGGCGCTGGCGTAGGGCTTGATGCCCTCGCGCCCGACCTCCATCGACTGCACGCGCGCCAGCTCCTTCTGGGCCCGCTCATCCTCCGGGGTCGGAAAGTCGCCCACGGCGATGATGATCGCGTCGCGCCGGTGGGCGATATAAGCCTCTGGAAGGCCGCCCTCCTTCTGGATCTTGTCGAGCATGGTCGCGGCCTGCTGCTCGTGACCCTCGCCCTTGAAGGCCGCGATCACCACGGCCCAGCCCTTGGCGCCGGCGTCCGCCGCGTCGCCCCCGGGAGCGGGCGTGTTGAAGAGCTTCTTTCCCTCATCCTTGAGCTTGTCCTTCTCGCTCTGGGGCGATGGGGACGCCGGCTTGGAGGTGCTGGCGGGCGACTGGGCGGAGGGCTTTTTCTTCCATCCGCCGACGGACTCATCGCCGCCCTGGGCGCGGCAGACGGGCGCGAGAGCGAGGGCCGCCACCAGCATCGTGGCAAACACCCAAATCCGCCGAGTTGGTGAAATGACCAAAATCGCCATAAGTGCCTGTCTTTCAAAGACTTGATGGAAGTTACACGCGGCGGCCTGCGGCTCGTTTGTGGAGCGATTTCCCGCGCGCGGACGATGACTATACCACGTGCCGCCGGGCAAGGATGCTCGGGCGGCGTTCGCGAAGGATCGCGCGACTCGCTCCCTTTTTCAGGCCGTCTGCCGGCGGATGCCAGGCATCGTCAGCCAGCACTCGGCAAAGGAGCCGACAGCATGACTCCGATCTCGTTCAATCCCGCCATCACGTCCACCATTGCCCTCCGCCCGGGTGAAGACTCCGCGGCTCGCCAGGTCGAGCCCAAGAGCTACACCCCCCCGGCCCGCGCCGCCGACCAGGTCGAGCTTTCCGACGCCGCCCGCCAGGCCGCGGCCGACCCGTCGTCCATTCGGTACGACCTGGTCTCGAAAGTCCGCGAGCAGATCGCCTCCGGGACGTACGAGACGCCCGGCCGCACGGCCGTGGCGATCGACGAGATGACGCGGGCGCTCCGGGCGGGTTGAGACGATCGCAGAGCGAAGAACACAAGGCGCAGATCGGACCGGACCACCGGATTCTGATCTGCGTTTTTCGCTTGGCGCTGCGCGGAATCTCTACGTCCGCATGAACGCGACGAAGCCGATCGCGAAGGGGATGAGGATCAGCACCGGGACGAAGACGCCGAAGCCGGGCGGCAGGCCGGGCCAGGGCATGGAGGAGAGGAGGATGCCGCCCATCATCGCGACGATGCCGATCGGCGCGCACTTGAGGGACTGCACGAGCATGTTCTTCGGCTCGCGCGTGAGGAAGAACGGCATCGCGATGATGAGCACGAGCAGGCTGGAGATCGTCTGGCTGACGCGTGACCAGCGGATGCGCTGCAGCTTGTCGTGAACCTCGGGCCGGCTGGTGCGCAGCAGTTCGGAGATCTGGCCCCACGAGAGCGACTGGCTGAAGGCCTCGAATCGCTTGAGCTTGAGCGTTTCCGGAGAGAGGTCGGTCGTGATCTTCTCGGGCGCGGGCGGGAGGGGCCCGCCGGTCGCGGTGCCGCCCTCGGTCATCTGCATCGGCTGCAGCTGCGCGCCGATGAGCACCCAGGCGTGCCCGTCCCAGCGGGCGTGGTCGGCGCGGATGGCCCTCTGCACGTGCCCGCCGCCGCCCGACTCCGCGGACGCGTCGGGCTTGTCGCGCTCGAAGATCGTCACGTTGTCCATCTCGCCCGCGGTGGGGTCGAACTTCTCGGCGAGGAACACGCGGTTCTCGGCGTCGGGGATGAGGTTCACCCGGAACTCCGACCAGGACCGCTTGCCGATGTCGCCGGGATCGCGCGTGAGCAGCGGCGCGACGCGCGGGTCGCTCAGGATCACCTCCGAGTTCACCCACCGCAGCGCCATGACGCCCAGGGCCACGATCAGCACCGGCCGGGCGACGCGGTGCAGGCTGATCCCGCCCGCGAGCACGGCGACCAGCTCACGCTGGCGCACGAGCTGCGTGAAGGTGAACCCCATGGCCGCGACAAGCACCAGGCCAACCAGGTAGTTGAACAGCTGCAGAAGCTTGGGCCACCAAATGTCCATCACGCCGAGGGCGATCAGCACGCCGCGCCGGATGAACCCCGCGCCGGGGTCCATCTTGGTCACGCCCTCGATGTACTTGTCGATGTTGAGGGACACATCCACCGCGACCACGAACGAGAACAACACCACGACGAGCGCCAGCACGTTGAACAGGTAGAGGCGGGCGATGTAGCGGTCGAGGGTGTTCAATGGCAGCAAGCAGCGAGGAACGCCAGTCGCGATGAGTCAGGCGGCGAGGGGTTTCCCGCCGTTGTTGCGGGCATCCCAAGCGTAGAAGAGCTTGTACGAGGCGTACGCGCAGGCCACGCCGGCCACGACATCCGAGAGGAAGTGGGCCCCCACGGCGATGCGGCTGGCGGCGCACAGGCCCGCCAGCAGGAACAGCGGGATGCGCCATCTGGGCAGCAGGAGGCCCGCGGCCAGGGCCCCTCCGAAGGCCACGGCCGCGTGGCTGGAAGCAAGGCCGATCCCCGAGCCGTTCCAGAACGACCCGCTCAGCACGCCTGTCTGGGGCCAGGCCTTGAAGGCGTACCAGCCGTCGAGCGCCTCGGGGCGCATGCGACGCACCACGAGCTTGAGCATCTCGGCCATCAGCCCCGCAGCGCCCGGGACGAGCACGACGAACACGCCGCGGCGGAGGCCCTCCTTCACCTTGTGCCCATCCGTGCCGGCCCAGTGCCGGAAGATGAAGAACAGCGCGAGGGCGATCCAGGGCCAGATGCGGCCGAAGAGGTACGCCGCGCCGTAGGCCAGCGTTTCCGCGATCTCGGCGACCTTGAACGACCCGTGCATGATCGCTCTGAGCATCGCCTGGAGTTGCCGCTCGCCGATCGAGTCCTCGAGCCATTGCAGGCGAGCGACGCCGCTTCGCGTGGCCGCGAGCCAGAGCGCCCGGTCCCAGGCGCACGCCACGACGAACGCGACGAGCCACCACGTGGGCACGCGCCACCACGCCCGTCGCGCACCTGCGACGGCGCGAGTGGCCTCCGATGGCGCAGCGCCCGTCGCCGCTGCGGGCGGCTCGGCCGCCGGCTTAGTCTGCTGCGCATCAACGATCACCGGCAATCGCACCTCGCTCAAAGTCGATCCGATCGAAGTTCGCACGCACATCTCCACGCATCACGGCTTGGCCTGCCTGGCCTTGGCCTCTTTTTCCTGCGCCTCACGCACGGCCCGGATGGCCTCCGCCGTGCCCTTGTACCCGATGCCGAGAAACGCCGACCGGTCGGGCTTGGACTCGCCCCGCAATCGTTGACCGCCCGGCAGGTCCTCCAGTTGATCGAACATCCGCTTGAACGCCCAATAGATCTCCGGGCGCGTCGAGCTGACCACCACCGCCGGGTGGCCCATGATGCCGACCTGGTTCAGGTCGGTGCGCTCCCAGTAGTCGAACTGAGATTTTCGCCCGCCCGTCTCGTGCATGGCGCAGAGCACGAGCGGCTTCTCCTTGCGGCGGCTGGTGTGCGAGCCCGCTTCGGTGCCCTGCTCCGCCGGCGTGAACCGGGCCGGGATGTAGTAGGCGATCTGGCTGGCACGCCCGTAGTGCTGGCAGAGCACGAAGCCCTCCTTGCCCGTGCGCTCCTCGAGGCCGCGGAGGAGTTCCGAGACGTGCATCGCGATCGCCTTGCCGCCGCGCACCCGTCCCGCCGGATCACGCGGCTCGCGATCCGCTGTCTTCCTGAACACGTTCTCGAACCAGGGCTGGCGATTCAGGGCGAGCGCGGCGTCGCCGAACCGGTCGAGAAAGTGCACGGGGAGCGCGGCAATGATCGCATACCACAATCCCAGCTTCCAGATCATCACGCGCCGCCGCACCCGGCGCGGAACCTCCCCATCGCCGCGCGCTCGGCGCGCCGCCCGCTCGGCGATCGCATCGGCCGCGGCCCAG